>JALZJA010000287.1 GCA_030860005.1 Actinomycetota bacterium | reverse complement strand
CGCGCGATCGACGCGGGCTTCGACCTCGTCGTCCCGCGCTCGCGGATGAACCGCGAGGGCGTGCAGCTCGTCGACGGCCTGCTCGCACCCCCGGTCTCTGAGGCCTAGTGGGCCACCCACAAACGTTGCACCCGAAACCTCGGGCGCCGATCACCGCCAGGGCGGCGTCCTCGGATCTCGATGTGGCACGGCCACACCTTCGATCCGGCGTCCTTGCCCGGCGGCGCCGGCATCCCGGGGTTTCACGCACAACGTTCCTGGGCGACCCACTAGCGTCCGCGCGCGGCGGGCACGAAGCGGCCGTCGAACGCCTGCGCGGCGTCGGGCAGGCGCTTGACGATCCCGAAGCGCCTGTCCCAGCGCGCCCACGCGCGCAGGCGGCCCGGGTCGAGCTCGCCGTACCTCCGTGCGCCGGCGGTGAACGCCGGCAGGACCGCGTCGAGCTCGCGCTTCGCCGTCTCGCGTTCCAGCCCGTCGGTGCGCGCGAGCAGCGCGTTCAGCCCCGCCTCCGGGTCGGCGATCACGGCGCCGTAGCCGCGCGCGAGCGCCTTGACGACGTCGCCGACGAGCTGCGGCTTGCCGCGCAGCGTCTCGCGGGTCACGGTCAGGACGAGCTCGGGATAGGAGGGAGCGCCGTAGTCGTCGACGCGGAACTCGCGGATGTTTGGGCGTTTGGCGCGCAACGCGACGCCCTCGACGTTCCAGAACGCGGTCGCGCCCGCCGCGCGGTTCGTCAGCAGGCTGCGCACGGCCTCGAAGCCGATCGTGGTCAGGCGCAGGCGATCGGGATCGCCGCCCGCGCCCGCGACGATCGAGCGCGCGACGGCGTCGTCGCTCGGAAGCCCGGTCACCCCGACGCGCTTGCCCTCGAGATCGCGCGGCGTGCGGATCCGCGGCACGGCGAGCACGGCGGCGAGCGGCTTCTGCACGATCGCCATGACGCCGACGAGGTCGCGGCCGCGCTCGCGCGCGATCGCGAGGTCGTGGATGTCGAGGATCGCGAGGTCCGTGCGCCGCGCGGCGAGCAGCTTGACCGCGTCGGTCGAGTCACCCGGCACCCGCACGTCGAGCGCCACCTCCTCGGCGCCGTCGTAGTCCTTGGCGAGCGTCTCGTAGATACCCGCGTGGACCGCGTTGGGCCGGAAGTCCAGCAGCAGCGTGGCCGGGCGATCCGACGCCGTCTTCCTCCCGTCAGAGCCGCAGCCGGCGAGCGCGAGGATGAGCGCGGCCGCCACCGGGAGCGCCTTGAGGCCGAAGCGGCGAGGCATACGTGGCGAGGATATGGGTAGCCGCTCCATAGACTGTGCGGGGTGCGCCGTCGGGTCACGTTCAGCCGCAACCTGACCCTCTCGCTGTCGCGCACGTGCCGCTGCTATTGCAAGTACTGCGCCTTCGCGACGCATCGCGCGCACCTGCATGCGCCCGACGAGGTGATCGCGCTGCTCGACGGCGCGGCCCGGCGCAACGTCAAGGAGCTGCTGGTGCTGACCGGCGAGCGCCCCGAGGTGAACGCGGGGGTGCGCGAGCGCCTGGCGCAGTACGGCCACGAGGACTTCGTCGGCTACGTCGTCTGGGCGTGCGAGCGCGCGCTCGAGCGCGGCCTGCTGGCGCACACGAACCTCGGCGTGGTCGACCATGCGGACCTCGCGCGGCTGCGCGAGGTGACGGCGTCGCAGGGGCTCATGCTCGAGTCCGTCAACCCCGATCTCGTCGCCCACCAGGGCTCGCCGACGAAGCACCCGCAGCGGCGCCTGGAGACGATCGCGGCCGCCGGCGAGCTGCGCATCCCCTTCACGAGCGGGATCCTCGTCGGGATCGGCGAGAGCGAGGAGGAGCGCGTCGCGGCGCTCGAGACGCTCGCCGAGGTGCACGCGCGCCACGGCCACCTGCAGGAGGTCATCCTCCAGAACTTCGTCGCGCACGACAGCTACTACGGCCGCGAGCCCGCGCAGATCGCCGACGAGGCGGCGCGCGACCTGTGGCGCAGCGGGGTCGAATCGGACCGACCCACCCCGCGACTCGACCTGCCCGCGTGGGCGACGCCGGTGACGATCGACGAGATGCGCCGGCTCGTCGACGAGTGCCGGCGGCTCATGCCCGACGTCGGGGTGCAGGTGCCGCCGAACCTCGCCGACTGGTGGCCCGAGCTCGTGCGCGCCGGAGCGACCGACCTCGGCGGGTTGAGCGCCAACGGCGATCACATCTCGCCCGAGCACCCGTTTCCGTCGCCCCACCGGGTGCGCAAGGCGCTCGCCGCCGAGGGCTTCGCGCTGACCGAGCGGCTGTGCGTCTACCCGCGCTACATCGACGCGGATTGGGTCGAGCAGGGCGTCCTGGATGTCATCAGGGCGCGCTACTGGAGCTTCATCCCGCGCAGCGGCAGCGGACGCACCCAGCCGCCGCGGCCGATCCGGCGCGACGCCGTACCCGGGGCGATCGCGCGCGGCCGGGAGGGCGAGGCGCTGAGCGTCGACGAGCTGACGGCGCTGTTTGCCGAGACGCGACCCGAGGCGATCGAGGACATGCGCCAGGCCGCCGACGAGCTGCGCGCCGAGCTCGCCGGAGACACCGTGACGTTCGTCGTCAACCGAAACCTCAACGTCTCGAACGTCTGCATCGTCGGCTGCGCGTTCTGCGGCTTCGGCCAGGGCAAGCGCTCGCCCGACGCCTACGAGCTCGAGCGCGAGGAGTTCGTACGGCGGGTGCATGAGGCGGTTTCGTTCGGCGCGACCGAGATCTGCATGCAGTCCGGGATCCATCCGGATTGGGGGATCTGCGACTACGAGGGCTGGCTGCGCCTGGCGCGCGACACCGCGCCACAGCTGCATCTGCACGCCTACTCGCCGATGGAGGTCGCGCACATGTGCGACGTCGAGAGGCTCTCGCCCGATGCGGTCTTCGCTCGCCTGTGCGAGGCGGGCCTGGGCTCGACGCCGGGCACGGCGGCCGAGGTCCTGCATGACGGCATGCGCGAGCGCATCAGCCCCAACAAGCTGCCGGTCGCGCGCTGGGTCGAGGTCATCGAGTCGTCGCACCGCGCCGGGCTGCGCTCGACGGCGACCGTCATGTTCGGGCATATCGAGGAGCCGTGGGAGCTCGCCGAGCACATGCGCGTCGTCCGCGGCGTGCAGGAGCGGACGGGTGGCTTCACCGAGTTCGTGCCGCTGAGCTTCATCCCGTTTCACACGCTGCTCGGTCGCACGCACGGAGTGCAGGAGATCTCGCGCGAGGAGAACCTCAAGCACACCGCCGCGTTTCGCCTGGCGCTGGGGCGCAGCGTGCGCAACCTGCAGGCGAGCTGGGTGAAGATGGGCTTGGACGCCGCCACCGAGGCCCTGCGCTGGGGCGTCAACGACCTCGGCGGCACGCTCATGGAGGAGAACATCAGCCGCCTCGCGGGCAGCTACCACGGGGTCCGCCTCGAGCCCGCGGATCTCGTCGCGGCTGCGCACCGCGCGGGCCGCCCGGCGGCTGAGCGCACGACGCTGTACGAGCTGCGGCGACGCTATCCGTCACGTCATCCGTCGCGGCGGACGGCCTCGCTGAGAAGCTGAGGCTCGACGTTCTCGACGCCCGCGAGCCGCTCGAGCTGCGACAGGCCGCTCAGCGTATCCGTGATCTCGCCGCTGCTCGCGCGGACCCACGCGGCCTGCGGCGCGTAGGACAGCGGCTGCTCGAGGTCGAAGCCGGCTGCGGCGATCGCGTCGCGGTGGTGCTCGGCGCGGTCGGTGTCGGCGAAGCGCACGAGCGCGCGACCCGTGGGAACCGCGAGACCGCCGCCGGCCTTGCGGTACACCGGACCGACGGCGCCGCCTGCGGGAGCATCGTCAACGGCCGCGATCGAGATGTCGCGTTCGTTCCCGTCGCCATCATGCGCCGCCACGATGTCGTCGGCGAGCGTGTAGGCGACGTCCGGTCGCTCTGTGCTGTGGCGCAGTTCGCCGGGCGCCGAGGCCAGCATGCGTTCGACGTCCACCGGAGCATTGTGCCCATACACACACAGTTCTCGCGAGTGCCCGATTAGGCTCGCGGCCTGGACACGACCAATCGACGTGCGCACACGAAAGGAGAATCGAAATGGTCTCGGCACGCTTCGGCGGACGTGATGGACACGAGGTGAAGCTCGAGGACCGCGGGGACCTCGTCGTCATCCGGACGAAGCGCCGCGGAGCGCGCCATGACCAGTCGCCGCTGTCGAGCCGCAGCCTCTCCGCGCAGCGAGAGCTTCAGCCGCTGTTTGGCTTCGCGGCGGCCGGCGTCGGTGTCTACGAGGCGCCCGAGGGCCAGTCCGAGCAGCTCTCCGAGGTCATCAACGAGGATCCGGAGGTCGAGTTCGCCGGTCGCGGCCTGCGCGACGAGCACGGCGCCCCGGTCGTCTACACGGAGAACCTGTTCGTGAAGTTTCACGACGCGACCGATGCGACCACGTGCGTGGAGATCCTCTCCACGTACGGCCTGTCCGTGAAGCGGCCACTTCAGTACGCGACGAACGCGTACTTCGTGGAGGCGCCAAAGGGAACCGGCCGCGGCGTATTCGACATCGCCGGCAAGCTCTTCGAGCACGACGAGGTCGAGCTGTGTCATCCGGAGATCGTCCGCGAGAAGAGCCTCAACGACGCCTCCGCCCAGCAGTGGCACCTGCAGGACGCGCAGATCGACGGGAACACCATCGCCCAGCACGCGAACGTCGTGCCGGCCTGGGAGATCACGGAGGGCGAGGGCGTGATCGTGGCCGTCATCGACGACGGCGTCGACATCGACCACGAGGAGTTCGCCTCAGCGGACAAGATCGTCGCGCCGCTGTCGGTGAGCATCCCGCGCGGCGACAATCCGCGCCCATCCGACGGCGACAACCATGGCACCGCCGTGAGCGGCGTCGCGGTCGCCGACGGGCTGCACGGCGCCAGCGGCGTGGCCCCGAAGGCGCAGCTCATGCCGATCCGCAACTCCTCCGGGCTCGGCTCGCAGGACGAGGCCGACGCCTTCGTGTGGGCCGCCGACAACGGCGCCGCGGTCATCAACTGCAGCTGGGGCCCGAACGACGGGCCGTGGTGGGATCCCACCGACTCCCGCCACGACGATGTCTCCCCGCTCCCCGACTCGGCGCGGCTCGCGATCGATTACGCGGTGAACACCGGCCGCGGCGGGCTGGGTTGCGTCATCTGCTGGGCGGCGGGCAACGGCAGCGAGAGCGTCGACAACGACGGGTACGCGAGCTACGAGAAGGTCATCGCCGTGGCCGCCTGCAACGACATCGGCACGCGCGCGGCGTACAGCGACATGGGCGCGGCGATCTGGTGCACGTTCCCCGCGAACAACTTCCCGTCCGACTCGGGCGAGCCGGTCATGACGACGGGCATCTGGACGACCGACCGCACAGGGAGCGAGGGCTACAACTCCGGCGACGAGAGCCTCGGCGACGCCGCCGGCAACTACACGAACTCGTTCGGCGGGACGTCGAGCGCGTCGCCCGGCGTCGCCGGCGTGGCGGCGCTCATCATCGCCGCGAACCCGAAGCTGCGCTGGGACGAGGTCAAGGACATCCTCAAGCGCTGCTGTGACCGCATCGACGACGGGCCGGACGAGTACGACGGCGACGGCCACAGCAAGAACTACGGCTTTGGACGGATCAACGCCCGCGCGGCGGTCGACCTGGCCCAGGGCGCCGCGGCGTAGGCGCCCGCCGACCGACGGCGCTGGTCCGTCGCTACGCTCTGACGATGCCCGAGCAGATCACCGCCGAGGGGCTCGCCGCCCTGCGCGCCGAGATCGCGCACCTCGAGACCGAGGGCCGCGCCCACATGGCCGAGCGCATCAAGGCCGCCCGCGAGCTCGGTGACCTCAAGGAGAACGCCGAGTACCACATCGCCAAGGACGACCAGGCCCACCTCGAGACGAGGATCCTGCGCCTGACCCAACGGCTGCGCGCCGCGCGCGTCGTCGAACCCGTCGACGATCCCGACATCGTCTGCTTCGGCTCGACGGTGACCGTCGTCGACGAGGCGTCGGGCAGGGCGAACGACTTCACGCTCGTCGGGCCGACCGAAGCGGATCTGAAGAGCGGCCGGCTGTCGGCGGAGTCACCGGTCGCGCTGGCGCTCGTCGGCGCCCGCGCGGGCGAGACGGTCACGGTCGAGACGCCGGGCGGCGAACGCCGCTACCGCGTCGAGCGCGTCGGCTGAGCGGCGGAGCAAGGTTGCGGCCGCGCGGGTCACCAAACAGCATCGAAACGGCTACACCCCTCGGATTCGGAACCCACAGCACCGGCCTGTCCGCGCCGTCCGGGCGGCGCTCATAGGAACAGGTCCTCGCCGCGCTCGCGCACGAGCGCGGCGGCGCCGGGTCCGTCGGCGTGCGTCACGTGACGTTCGAGGCCGCGGACGAGGACGGCCGGCTCGCGGCTGTCCTTCGCGCGCGCGAGGTCGGCGAGGGCGGCCACCTCGTCGGCGACCGCGATGACCGTGGCGGCCAGCGTGCGCCCGGCGGTGTCCTCGCGCCCGCGCCAGTCCTCCACCGGCGCCAGCCCGGCGATGCCGATCGTGACGTCGCACTGGCCGACGCGCCACGCGCGGCCGAACGAGTCGGTGATGACGACGGCGGGGGCGGCGCCGCTGAGCTCGTGCAGCCGGGCGCGCAGCGCGCGGGCTGATGCGTCGGGGTCCAGCGGCAGCAGCACGAGCTCGCCGTCGCCTCCGGCGTTCGAAGCGTCGACGCCAGCGTTGGCGCAGACGAAGCCGTGGCGCGTACGACAGATGAGCACGCCGGGGCGCGAGCGCACGATCTCCTCGCTCTCGCCGAGGATCACCTCGATGAGGCGCGGGTCGCGGCCGTGTTCGGCACCCAGCGTGAGCGCGCGCTCGCCGGGCTCGACGTCCGAGAGCGCCACGATGCGTCCCTCCGCCTTCGACACGACCTTGTGGGCGATGACGAGCACGTCGCCGTGCTCCAGTCGCCCGGCGGCGGCGACGAGCAGCTCGGCGAGATGGTCACCGCGGCGAACCTCGGGCAGCCCGGGGAGCGCGGCGGCCACGATCACGGCGGCGGGCGCTCCCCGAACAGGCCGTCGCGTCCCGCGAGACGGCTCAGCATGCCGCGCGTGTGCGCCGAGCCGCCGCGGCGCGCGGCGAGCAGGGCGCGCAGCTCGGCGAGATCGTCGAGCGTGTCGACGTCGATGGCGAGCGTCGGCATGGCCTCCACGGTGCAGGGGACCCCGGCGACGGTCGCCGCCTCCTCGTGCAGCGCGCGGCTGCCGGGCCCGAAAGCGGGTTGGATCGCGTCGGGCGGCGTGAGCACGAGCGCGTTCGTGCCCGTGCCGTGACGGTCCGGGACGACGATCGCCGAGCTCTCCGCCGTCGGGCGCCCGAGCAGCGCCGTCAGCTCCGCCGGATCGAGCGCCGGGGTGTCGCCCGGCACGAGCAGCGCGCGCGTCGCGCCCGCCTCGATCGCCGCGGCGACCCCGATCATCGCGGCGGCGCTCTGTCCCGTTTCCTGGGTGTCCTCGAGCACGTGCGCGCCGTACCCGCGGCCGATCGCGTCCGCCGCGGGCTCGGACGTGACGAGCAGCACCTCCTGCACTGCCGGGGTGCGCCGCAGGGCCATGAGGACATCGGTGAGCATCGCCTCGGCCAGCGCCCGACGGGTGCCGGCCGCGAGCTCGTCGGCGAGCCGCTGCTTGGCGGCGGAGAAGCGCTTGACGGGCAGGATCGCGAACGTCACGACGTTTGGACCGCGGGGCGTCACGCCAGAGCCTCCGCGAAGCGCAGCGTCTCGGCGGCCAGCCGCCGTCGCCCTTGCGCGTCGCTCATCAGCGTGTCGATCCGCAGGACGGGCAGCGCCTCGCACGGCTCGTCGGCGACGATCCCGTCGAGCAGCCCCTCATAGCAGGCGGCGATCCCGTCCGCGTCGAGCGACAGGCCGGCCCAGCGCATGAACGGCTCGGTCGGTCCTTTCAGCACGCCGCCGCCGACGATGGGTGACACGGCCACGACCGGCGCCGTGCTGTCCTTCAACGCATCGCGCATGCCCGGTACTGCGACGATCGGGCCGATCGAGATGACCGGGTTGGACGGTCCGATGACGATCGCGCGCGCGGCGCCAATCGCCGCGAGCGCCTCGGGCGGCGCCGTGGCGGCGTCGATGCCGCGCAGCTGCAGATCCTCGACGGGACCCTCGCCTCGCGCGCGGATCATGAACTCCTGAAACGGCGTCCATTCGCCCCACGCCTTGACCCATGTGCGCACGGGCTCGTCGCACATCGGCAGCACGCGCGCTTGCGAGCCCAGCGCCGTCCCGAGCTCGGCCAGCGCGTCGGTGAGCCGCGCGCCCTCCTCCAGGCGGCGGGCGCGCTCGATGCCGATCGCCAGATCACGGTCTCCGAGGTGCAACCAGACGTCGACGCCGAGCTCGCGCAGGCCGGCCATGACGGCGAACGTGTCGTCGTGCAGTCCCCAGCCGCGCTCGTCGATGCGGTCGACGAGCCAGAACGTGCACAGGTCGGGATCGGGGGAGACGTAGGCGCCGTAGATCTCGACATCGTCTCCGGTGTTCGCGATGACCGTCAGCTCGCTGCCGACCACGTCGAGCATGCCGCGCGCGAGCTTCGCTGCGCCGGTGCCGCCCGCGAGTACCACGACCCCGCCGCTCATCCGGCCGGTGGCCTCGCCGCGGGCCACAGCTCGTCGGGCAGCCCGGTGATCTTCACGCCCGCCCGGGTCCTGTGACGCGCGTTGATCGAGATCATGAGCGCCGTCAGCCCCTCGGTCAGGCGCGCCATCTCAAGCCGGCCGCAGTCCACGCAGCGCAGCCCGCCGATGCTGTCGATGAGCTGCGCGGCCCGCTGCTTGTCGGCGCGCCGGTCGCCGACCAGCAGCACGTCCTCGTCGAGCGGATGATCGAGGTCGCCCAGGGCGGCGGCGCTGACGGTGTGCAGCGCGCTGACGACGCCGACGCCGTCGGGAACCATCTCCTGCGCCTGCTGTGCGGCAGAGCCCTGCCAGACGCCGAGCGTGCGCGTCGCCTTGCCGCCCACCGCCGCCGCCAGCGGCACGGTCGCGTCGATGACGAGCTGACCGTCACGCAGGACGTCGCGCAGGTTGTTCAGCGTCTCGGACTGGTTGCGAAACGGCACGGAGAGGATGACGAGCTCGCTCGCCGCGGCGGCCTCGGCGTTCGCTGACCCGTGCACGGAAGCGTCCGGCAGCGAGGCGTGCGCCCGTGCAGCGGCCTCCTGCGCGCGCTCGGCCTCGCGCGAGCCGATCGTGACCTCGCTGCCCGCGCGGGCGAGCCGCAGCGCCAGACCGAAACCGAGGGCGCCGGAGGCGCCGATGATGGAGACCGGCTCGGGCAACGCGCCGCGAGCATATCCGCCAACTTCGTCAGCGACCGCTGAAGTCGGGTGGGCGGCGCTCCGCCACCGCCCGCAGCCCCTCGGCGAAATCCTCGCTCTGCGCGCAGATCTGCTGAATCGCGACCTCGTGCTCGAGCGTCGTGGCGAGCGCCGGGCGGGCCGCCGCGTCGATGACGCCCTTGGCCATGCCGATGGCGAGCGGTGCGCACGCCAGCAGCTCGCCGGCGAGCCGCTCCGTGGCGGCATCGAGCTCGTCGGCGGGTGCGACGCGGTTGACGAGCCCGATCCGCTCGGCCTCTGTCCCGTCGATGAGCTTCGAGGTCATGATGAGCTCCTTCGCCCGCCCCGCGCCGACGAGCGCGGGCAGCCGCGAGCAGCCGCCGACGTCCGGAATCAGTCCGACGCGCGTCTCGACGAGCCCGACGACGGCCTCGGCGGCCATCACGCGCAGATCGCATGCCAGCACGAGCTCCACCGCGCCGCCGATGCAGCCGCCGTGGATCTGAGCGACCGTCGGCTTCGCCATGTCCTCGCACAGGTTCCAGACCGACAGGACGCCATCGCGAAACTCCCGCAGGCGGCCGGGGTCCGCGGTGATCGCCGCGAGCGCGGCGGTGTCCATCCCGCTCGAGAACATCGCGCCCTCGCCGCGGATGACGATGCACCGCACCGACGCGTCGTCCGCGGCGTCATGCAGCGCCCTGCCGAGGGCCTCGATGAGCTCGCGGTTCAGCGCGTTGCGCTTCTCCGGCCGGTTGAGGACGAGGTGGCGGACAGTACCCCGGTCATCGATGTCGACGAGGCTCAAGTGCTACTGATCGGAATAGCTGAGGTACGGCAGCCACTCCGTGTCGCCGCCCGGCAGGTAGACATCGGTCACGAGACTGTGAGCCTACCTATGGATCCGAGAGGGTCCAGCGAAACCCGGGAGGGCGCGACCATCCGGGGTGCCCCTTCGGTGCGCGCCCCAGACGTACGAAAGACCCGCTCGTGAGCGGGCCTTTCGCCTACAACAGGATGATCACCACGATGATGATCAGGATCAGGCCTCCAATGCCAATGTACATATGCAGCTCCTCTGGCTAGTGGGGATTGATCTACCCCCTGGAGCGCGTGGTGCAAACGAGCGCTGGACGGACGGCTGAGTGGTCGGCGACCACGCCGCCCTCGGTCGGTGGACGCACACGGGCTGACGGCCACCGGCCTACTACTCTTGGCCACGGGATGGATACCCTCACCGCCACAGAGCGCCGCGAGCTGGCCTACGCGGGCGTCGCGCGCCAGGCGAAGCTCGTGCAGGCCGGCGAGGTCTCGCCGCGGGAGCTCGTCGAGACGGCGCTCGAGCGGATCGAGCGCCTCGACCCCGAGCTCAACTCGTTTCGCATCGTCTTCGGCGAGCGCGCGCTGACGGAGGCCGACCAGGCCGCGGGCCGCGCCGGTGCCGGCGACGAGCGGCCGCTGCTGGGCGTGCCGATCGCGATCAAGGACGACGTGGCGGTCGCCGGGACTCCACGGGTACGCGGATCCAACGCGCATGGCGCGCCCGAGCCCGAGGACTCCGAGATCGTGCGCCGGCTGCGCGCGGCCGGCGCAATCGTCATCGGGATCGCGCGCACGCCGGAGCTCGGGATCTGGCCCTTCACCGAGAC
>JALZJA010000607.1 GCA_030860005.1 Actinomycetota bacterium | reverse complement strand
GATCTCCTGCGCCGGGTCGAGCACGTCGTCGGCGCTGAGGTCGTTGGTCACCATGAGCACCGCGAGGTCGCCCACCGCCTTTGAGGTCGGCGTGACCTTGACGATGTCGCCGAGCATGTGGTTGGCCGCGGCGTACGCCCGCGCCACCTCGGGCCACCTGCCCTCGATGCCGAGCGCCTGCGCCTGCTGGCGTAGGTTCGTGTACTGGCCGCCGGGCATCTCGTGCTCGTAGACCTCCGAGGCGCCGGCTCGCATGGGGCTCTCAAACGCGGCGTAGTAGGTGCGCACGGTCTCCCAGTAGGTCGCGGCCTGGTCCAGCGGCTCGCGCGGCAGGCCGGTGTCGCGCTCGGTGTGGCGCAGAGCCTCGACGATCGCCCCCAGGTTGGGCTGGGAGGTGAGCCCGCTCAGGGGGTCCATCGCGGCGTCGGCGCCGTCCACACCGGCCTCGGCCGCCGCCAGGACGCTCGCCGCCGCTGCGCCGCTCGTGTCGTGGGTGTGGAAGTGGATCGGGATGCCCACCTCCTCGCGCAGCGCCCGCACCAGGCGGCGCGCCGCCTCGGGCTTGCAGAGGCCGGCCATGTCCTTGATCCCTAGCACGTGCGCGCCGGCCTCCTCGAGCTCGCGGGCCAGTCCGACGTAGTAGCCGAGGTCGTACTTCGACCTCGCCGGGTCGAGGATGTCGCCGGTGTAGCAGATCGCCGCCTCGCAGATGGCGCCGGACTCCAGCACGGCGTCCATGGCCACGCGCATGTTCTCGACCCAGTTCAGCGAGTCGAACACCCGGAAGAGGTCGATCCCGGCCTCCGCGGCCTGGGCTACGAAGAAGCGCACCACGTTGTCGGGGTAGTTCGTGTAGCCCACCCCGTTGGAGGAGCGCAGCAGCATCTGCAGGAGGATGTTCGGGACTCGCTCGCGTATCGCGGCGAGCCGATTCCACGGATCCTCCTTCAGAAAGCGCATGGCGACGTCGAAGGTGGCCCCGCCCCAGCACTCGAGCGACAGCAGCCCGTCGAGCTGGCGCGCGTACATGGGGGCGATGCGCAGGAGGTCGTAGGTGCGTATGCGCGTTGCCAGAAGCGACTGGTGGGCGTCGCGGAAGCTCGTGTCGGTGAGCAGCAGGCGATCCTGGTCACGCATCCAGCGCGCGAAGCCCTCGGGACCGAGCTCTTTGAGGAGACCGCGCGTGCCCGCCTGCAAGTCCGGGCGGTGCGGAACGTCGGGCAGCGGCGCGGGCGGGAGCGGCCCGGGATCCGGCTGCCCTTCCACCTCCGGGTTGCCGTTGACCTGCACCTCACCGATGAAGGCGAGCAGGCGGGTGCCACGGTCCTGGCGGGGCGTGAAGTCGAACAGCTCGGGGGTATCGTCGATGAATCGCGTCGTTATGTCGCCGGAGTTGAACTGCGGGTGGGTGATCAGCGCGTTGAGGAAGAGAACGTTCGTCTTGACCCCGCGGATGCGGTACTCGCGCAGCGCCCGGCTCATGCGCGCCACGACCTCCTCGGGGGTCGGGGCCCACGCGGTGATCTTCTCGAGCAGCGAGTCGTAGTACGGCGTGACCATCCCGCCGACATGGGACGTGCCGCCGTCCAGGCGGATGCCGAAGCCGGTGGCCTCGCGCTTGGCGATGATGCGCCCGTAGTCAGGGATGAACTCGTTCTCGGGATCCTCGGTCGTCACGCGACACTGCAGCGCGTGGCCGTTGAGCCGGATGTCGGCCTGCGCCGGGACCCCGCTCTCGGGCGTGCCGAGGCGGGCGCCCTCGGCCACGCGGATCTGCGCCTTCACCAGGTCGACGCCGGTGACCATCTCGGTCACCGTGTGCTCCACCTGGATGCGCGGGTTCACCTCGATGAAGAAGTACTCGCCGCTGTCGATGTCCTGCAGGAACTCCACCGTGCCCGCGTTGCGGTAGCCCGCCTCGCTGGCGAGTCGCACGGCGGCCTGGCAGAGCTCCTCCCGGGTCTCGCCGTCGAGCGCCGCCGCCGGCGCCTGCTCCACCACCTTCTGGTGGCGCCGCTGCACCGTGCAGTCGCGCTCGTAGAGGTGCACCACCTCGCCGGACTCGTCGGCCAGGATCTGGACCTCCAGGTGACGTGCCTGCTCCACCAGGCGCTCGAGGAAGACCTCGTCGCGCCCGAAGGCGGCCTGCGCCTCCCGGCGCGCCGCGGTCACTTCCTCGACGAGGTCGGACGGGTCGAGGACCACGCGCATGCCGCGGCCGCCGCCTCCCCAGCTCGCCTTGACCATGATTGGGCAGCCCACCTCTGCGCCGAGCCGCTCGACCTCACCTTCGTCGTCGGGCAGCGGTCCCGTGGCGGGCATGACCGGGACGCTTGCCTTCTCGGCAAGTTTGCGGGCGGACACCTTGTCGCCCAATCCCTCCATGACCGAAGCGGGCGGGCCGATCCAGACGATGCCCTCGGCGACGCAGGCGGCGGCCAACTCGGGGTTCTCTGACAGGAAGCCGTAGCCTGGATGGATGGCGTCGACGCCAACGTCACTCGCCACCCGCACGATCTCCTCGATCCCCAGGTAGGCCTGCACCGGCTCCTTGCCCTTCCCCACGAGGTAGGACTCGTCGGCCTTGAAGCGATGCAGCGCGAAGCGGTCCTCGCGCGAGTAGATGGCCACCGTCTGCAGCCCGAGCTCGGCCGCGGCCCGGAAGATGCGGATGGCGATCTCACCGCGGTTCGCGACCAGCAGTTTCCTGATTTTCCGCGCCATAAGCCGCGAGCATACGCAGCGCACGGGGGGCGCTGCTACCAGATACCTCCCGCCCGACCCGAGCGACGGACCACTCACCCGGCTCCAGGGGCACGTTGAGCCGGGCTGACGCGGGCGGCTGCACGAGCGGGCGGTCCAGGCGCGCCGTCCACCCGGACCGAGACGGACCTTTGCGGCACCCCGGAAGCCCCACCGCGAGTTCGGGCTGAGCCGAACAGACTTCTTGCGCCGGCTGGGCTAGAATCCGGTGGTCTTCGCATCGCGAGCCTATTCGGTCCTGCTGTGAGCCCACCGGAAGTCCAGAGCACGCCCCGCGCGCACGGTGACGTGCTCACCGCCATCTCGGACGGCCTAGTGGCGCTGCTGAAGGAGTACTACGGCCGAGGGCCGACGCGCACGAAGTCCTACTACGAGGACGACCTGGTGGTGTGTCTGCTGCGCGGGGGCTTCACGCGCGTGGAGCAGACGCTTCTCGAAGGCGGTCGCGGTCCCGCGGTCATCCAGCAGCGAATGGAGTTCCAAGAGCTCATGCGTGAGCGCTTCGAGTCGGTGATCGAGCGTGCGACCGGCCGGCGGGTGATCGGCTTTATGAGCGGCAACCAGCAGCACCCCGACATCATGTGCGAGGTGTTCATCCTCGCGCCGACCGATCTCGTCGACGACGAGGAGCTCGCCCACGCAGGGACCCCGTTTGCCGAGTGACTCACGCGACGCAGCCGGAGGCTCCGCGGCGGCGCTCGTCAGCTGATCGCGTTTGCGTTGTCGGCTTGACGTGCGCAGTAGCGTTGATGGTGAAGGGCATTCATCGCGAGGTCGGCCCACCGCGGGCGGGCAGCACGATCTGACTTTCGAGGTTCACTAACCCCGGAGGTCGACATGCCCGACGCGCTGGTTGTTCCCGATTCGAAGGCCCCCGAGCCTGCCAAGCCCCCCGCTGGGGTCGAGCTGACCCGAGCCGAGGCCCACGCCCTGCGCCGCAGCGAGCCGCTGACAACCGTCCAGTTCAAGGCGCTCCGGGTTCGGGCCGAGCAAAGCAACAGTCCACTGCCACACCTCTGACACCGACGTCAGCCAAGTCGGCTCAGACGCTCGCTGCGGGCACGACCCACCCGATCATCGCGACGTAGTGTGCGGCCGCGGCCGCAATCACGAGCGCATGGAAGACCTCGTGAAAGCCGAAGGTGCGCGGCCACGGGTTTGGCCGCTGGCGCGCGAAGACGATCGCCCCGGCGCTATAGAGGATCCCGCCGGCCGCGAACAGCGCCAGCGGGGCGGGGTCGAGGCTGCGCAGCAATTGGGGAAGGGCGATCACGATGAGCCATCCCAGGGCGAGGTAGCTGCCCGCCACGACCGGTCGCGGCGCGTCTATCCAGCCCAGCGAGAACGCCACGCCGAGTGCGGCCCCCGTCCAGGCGCCGACCAGCACGAGCCCACCGACCGTGCCTTCGAGGAGGATCGCCGCGACCGGCGTGTAACTCGCGGCGATGAACACGAAGATCGTGCTGTGGTCGATCTTGCGCAGCAGCGGCTTGAACCGCATCGGCCCCGGCCAGCGATGGTAGAGCGCGCTGCCGCCAAACAGCGCGACGAGAGCGACGCCGTATACGGCGACCGCGGTCGTCGCCTTTCCCCCCGGAGCGAGCGCCACGATCACGACCGCCGCTCCGAGCGCGACGACGAATCCCACCGCATGCGAGACGCCGCGCAATCGCGGAACCAGTTCCTCGTTGACGACTGAGCGCATCGCTGCGACGGCGTCGTCGGTGACCGTTTGCACCACTGCTCCTTCCTGCGCCCGCCGCCAGTCCGGTCCGTTCCCGGCGTACGATCGCGAGGTGGCTCTTCTCAACGCCGCTCCAGCGCACTGAAGCGCGCTTCACCTCACCTCAATGTATACCCGGCATCCTGCCTGTCCGTACACAAGCCAGCTCGTCGCGGGACGAATGCATCGAGCGGGGGTAGGCTGAGCACGCAAATGTGCGGAATCGCCGCCATCCATGGCAGCGTCGATCCGATGCCGGGTCGGCGGATGCTCGACCGCATCGGCCACAGAGGCCCCGACGGTCGCGGCGAGCTCGTCACCTCCGACGCCTGGCTCGGACACGTGCGCCTGTCGATCGTCGACCTCGAGGGGGGCGATCAGCCGCTCAGCACGCCCGATGGCCGCCTGCACCTGGTCGGCAACGGCGAGATCTACAACCACAAGCGCCTGCGCGAGAAGCTCGGCTCCGACCGCTTCGCCACCGACTCCGACAACGAAGGCGCATTGCAGCTCGTCGCCCAGAAGGGCCCCGCGGGACTGCGCGAGCTGTGGGGTATGTACGCGGTCGCCGTCGCCGGCCGGGACGGCACGTTCGTCGCAGCCCGCGATCCCGTGGGCATCAAGCCGCTGTACTGGGCCCGGCGGGGCGAGGAGGTCCGCTTCGCGTCCGAGCTCGTCGCCTTCGACGATGATTGGCGCGAGGCGGTCGAGCTGTTCCCACCCGGCCATTATTGGACTCCCAAGGAGGGCTTCGTCCGCTTCGCGCGCGCGGTGCCGGCTCACGTCGAGCCGCGCTTCGAGCCGCCGTCGCGGCCCGATGAGCCGCCCCCCGCGCCACTTGTCGAGGAGCTGCGCGACATGCTGATCCGGGCGGTGGAGCGGCGCATGATGGCCGACGTGCACATCGGCGTGTTCCTCTCCGGTGGCCTGGACTCGTCGATCATCGCCGCCGTCGCGGCGCGCACGGCGCGCAGATGCGGCTACGTGCTGCCGACGTTCGCGGTGGGCACGCACAACAGCCCCGACATCGCGGCGGCGCGGCTCGTCGCCGACTTCTTGGGCACCGACCATCACGAGCGCGTCTACACCTCCGAGGAGGCGCGCGCCGTCCTGCCGGCGGTGGTCCGTTCGATCGAGTCCTTCGACCCCTCGCTCGTGCGCTCGGCGGTCCCCAACTACCTGCTCTCCGAGCTCACCGCGCGCACGGTGAAGGTCGTGCTGACCGGCGAGGGGGCCGACGAGCTGTTCGCCGGCTATGAGTACGTGCGCGATGTCGGCTCCGAGGAGGACCTGCACGACGAGCTCGTGCGCACGGTGGGCAGCCTGCACGGGCTCAACCTCCAGCGCTGCGACCGGGTGACCATGGCCCACGGGCTCGAGGCGCGCGTCCCGTTCCTGGACCTCGACATGATCGCCCTGTGCCTGGCCATCCCCGCCGCCTGGAAGACCTGCGATGGTGGACGGCAGGAGAAGCGCATCCTGCGCGAGGCGTTCGCGGGCTGGGTGCCCGACGAGATCCTGTGGCGTGACAAGGCCCAGTTCGGCGACGGCAGCGGCGCGGCGGACGTGCTGGCGCTCGACGATGACTCCCAGGAAGAGGCCTACCGGAAGATCTTCTTGGAGCACCTCGGGGGCATCGACCCGGCCCGCACGCTCACCCGCTCCGCGACCGCCTGACCCGGCGCTATGCCTGGCGCGGCGGCTGCCCGAGCAGCGTCTCGAGGTTTGTCGCGAACGTCCCGATCGTGTCCGCCGCCACCTCGGCGATCTTCTCCTCTCCCATGAGCGCGACGATGCCGCTGACCTCGACGCTCGAGTGCACCGCGGCGTCCGTCCAGGCGGCGGTCTGCGTGAGCACGATCGTGAGCGTCGCATCGGTCGGCGTGTCGGAGTCCGAATCCTTGGCGACAACCTTCAGCACCTCGCGGTGTCTGGCGTCGTCGCGCTCGGCGAGCGTGATGTTGCCCTCGACCGTTGTCGCCAGCGGGCCGACGGCGACCGTGATCTCGACGTTGTAGCTGTCCGCGCCGGCGCGCCCGGTCACGCGCGTCTCGGGTACGCAGGGCGCAAAGCGCTCGATGTCGGTCATCGCCGCCCATACCGCGTCGATCGGCGCCGCGACGGAAAAGCTGTGCTCGAACTCCACGAGCCGACCCTAGTGGGCCACCCCCAAACGTTGCACCCGAAACCTCGGGCGCCGATCACCGCCAGGGCGGCCTCGGATCTCGATGTGGCACGGCCACACCTTCGATCCTGCGTCCTTGCCTGGCGGCGCCGGCATCCCGGCGTTTCACGCACAACGTTCCTGGGCGACCCACTAGCCCGTTCCGTGCGGAGTCTCATGCTCGGGGTTCGTCGCTTGACGTGGCGAGTAGCGTAGGTGTTGGAGGGCATCCATCGTGGGGTCGGCCTACAGCCGGCGGGCAGCACGATTTGACTTTCGGAGAGTTCACTACACCCCGGAGGTCGACATGCCCGACGCACGAGTTCTTCCCGATTCGATCGCCGGCCGCGCCGATGCCGTGCTGCCGCCAGTCTTCGTCCGCTCGCGGACCGACGGCGTCTGGACGCCGCATGACCGTATCCCCACTTCGCCGTAGGGCCTGCGCAGGCCTTCTTGTCTTCCTCCCGACGAGCGCGGCGAAGGCCGCCTCGCGGTCAACCCTGGCTGCGCCCCCTGTCGCATTGCCCAGGGTGACCGCGGGGCCGCTCATGCGCCGATAGACACGTGCTCGCTGTGCCGGTTCGCGACGATCATGGGCAGTTCCGGCGTGCGCGGGAGCCGGAGCTCTTTCGGCGCGTTGGTTGTGGCGATCGGCGTGCGCGCGAGGAGCTCACGGCGCGCTTCATGCCGCTGGCGCGTTCGATCGCGGTGCGCTATCAGCGCTCCTCGGAGCCGTTGGATGATCTGCTTCAGGTAGCGGCCGCCGGGTTGATCAAGGCGATCGGTCGCTACGACCCGGCGCGCGGCGTCGCCTTCAGCTCCTACGCGGTGCCGACGATCACGGGGGAGCTGAAGCGCCACTTTCGCGATCACACGTGGGCTGTGCGTCCGCCACGCGGTCTGCAGGAGCTGTCGGTGCGCGCCGATGCTGTTACCGGCGAGCTGACGCGTCAGCTTGGTCGTGCTCCGACGACAGCCGAGCTGAGCAAGGCCGCCCGCATCGACGAGGAGCTGCTGCTGGAGGCGATCGAGGCCAGCGGCGCGCGCGCGGCACTGTCCCTTCAGGCCCGCGTCGGTGGCCACGGCCCCGGCGACTTCACCCTCGAAGACTGGATCGGGCACGACGACGGCGGCATCGAGTCCGCAGAAGCGCACGCGATCCTGGACGGGCTGCTCGCGAACCTCACCGAACGCGAACGCCTGGTCCTGCGGCTGCGCTTCGACGAGGACATGACGCAGGCGCAGATCAGCGCGATCGTCGGCGTCAGCAAGATCGGGGTCGCTCGGATCATCCGCCGGGCGTTGCAGCGCCTGCGAGACGCAGCCGACCGCCGCTGTGTGCTGTGAAGCTCTTCGAGCCATAGGTTGCGAGTGGTCCCTCGATGAGCGAACTCTCGCTGGCCGTCGGGGTGGGCCTTATCTGTGCGCTGCTCTCGGCGCTCGCAACGAATCTCGCGTTCCTGTTCAAGTACAAGGGGGCGGTCGCTGCACCCGACGTCGACATGCGCCATCCGCTGCGCAGCGCGATCGATCTCTTTCGCTCCAAGTGGTGGACCATCGGCTGGGGCGTTGCGGCCGTGGCGTTCGCGCTGCACGTGGCCGCACTGACCCTCGCTCCGATCTCGATCGGCCAGGCCGTGCTCGCGGGAGGCCTCGTGTTCCTCGCGGTGCTCGCCGAGCGCTTCTTCGGCTTCCAGCTGGGCCGTCGTCAGTGGATCGGGATCGGCGTGGTCGCGGTCTCGCTCGCCTTGCTGACGCTGACCGGCGGGAGCGGGGGCGGGGGATCTCATTCCCACTACTCGCTTGCGGGGATGATCGTCTTCGAGGCCATCGCCGTCGGCGTGGGGGTCCTGCTGGTTGCCTCGCATCTGATCGAGCGCATCCCGGCCCAGCGCGGCGTGCTGCTCGGCATCGCCGCCGGACTGGGGTTCGGGATCTCAGACGTGGCGATAAAGGCGCTCTCGGGCGACCTCGCCAGCGGGATCGTCGGCATTCTCAGCCCCTGGAGCGTCATCATCCTCACCGCCGCGGTGTTCTCGTTCTACGCGTCCGCTCGGAGCCTTCAGATCGGCGACGGCGTCACGGTGATCGCCGTCACCTCGGTCGCGGCGAACCTGTCCACGATCATCGCCGGGCTGGCGGTCTTCGGAGACCGGCTCGGCGACGACCCGCTCGTGATCGGCGTTCGCCTTGCGGCGTTCGCCATGATCCTCGTCGGAGCTGCGATGATCCCAGCGCCCGTTCGCGCCGGCGAGGCACTCGATCGGGGCTCAGCCGAGAAAGGGTCAGCCGTTGCAACCTGAGATGCCTACCGGTGACGAGTCGGTCACCCTGCAATCCCGCGTGGAAGGCGAGAACGGCGCGCCCGACGGCTCTCGAGCGCCCTACGCGGCCGCCGACCCGACGATCGGTGACCCTGTCGCCCTTTTGCAGCACCTGGATGTCAGCGGGCGCTTTCACCGCGACAGCGGGCTCGGCCGCGCGTTCCATCGCGGGATGATCTCGCTGCGGGAGGACGTGCCGACCGACAGCCTGCACGTCGTGGTCGACGACAACCGCGTGTCGGCTCACGTGGACGGGGTCTCACCGCTGGCCGCGCGATCCGAGGGCCCGTCTCGGTACTCAGTTCGCCGGGCGGTGACGCACAACCTGGCCGGCATGTTCGAGGACCTGATAGGGCTGCTGCGAGGCCGACAGGGCGAACCGGGCTGCGAGCTCAACTGCGAGTGGGTCACGAGCGAGGCGGACAGCGTGCCCGAGGAGACCCAGCTGCTCGACCCGAAGGCAGCGGCGTGGAGCGTGCAGCTCGAGGCGCGGGTCGCCGGAGCGCTCGACGAGGCCCGACTGCGAGCGGCGCTGAGCGTGGCCCTGGGAAGCCCCGCGCTGCAGCGCGATCCCCTGGAGGTCGTCGACTGCCCCGACGACGACGCCCTGGACGCGGCCCGAGCCCGGCTGCAGAGCCTGGTCGTCGCGGTCACCGATCGCCCGCCGTTGCACGTCTACCTGGCCCGGCACCCGACCGGCGACGTGCTCATGCTCAACCTCAACCACGCGGCCAGCGACGGGTTCGGCGCCCTCCGGGTGCTGCACTGCATCGCCCGAGCCTACGCCGCCGACGCCGAGCGCGACGCCCCGCTCGATTTCCTGGTCCTCCGAGACCTGCCCTTGCGACCGGTCGCGGCGCCCGTGTCGTTCTTGGCGCGCTCCTACGAGAGGGCGGTCGAGCGTCTGGCGGATATGCTGGCCCGGCCGGCGCGCCTCGTCGCCGACCATCCCGGCGACCACCCGGGGTACGGCTTCCACCTGGTCGGGCTCTCAGCGCAGGAGACCGCGCACCTGTTCGACGTCAAGCGCTCGCGCACCAGCACGAACGTCCTGCTGGCGGCCCTTCACCTGGCCATCGGCGACTGGAACCTCCACCACGGCACGCCCGCTCGGGGCATCGGCGTGCTGGTGGCGGCCAACCTCCGTCCTTCGGAGTGGCGGCAGGACACGGTCGGCAACTTCTCGGTGACCGCCCGGCTGACAACCCGCCGCCGCGATCGCGCCGACCCGGCGTCGGCGCTCAAGGCCATCATCGCTCAGACTCACCGCAACGAGCGCACCCGCACGGGAATCGCCCTCCTCGCCGCGCTGGAACGAGCGGGCCTGCTGGCGCTGTGGGCCAAGCAGTCCATCGTGGTGCTCCAGCCGCTCACCGCCAACCGCCTGGTCGACACCGCCATGCTCTGCGACCTGGGAGAGATGGTCGAGGCGCCGTCGTTCGGGCCCGACGCCGGCAAGACGGCGCAGCTGTGGTTCTCCACGCCGGTCAGATCGCCGCTGACACTGTGCCTCGGGGCGGTGACGGTTGGCGGACGGCTGCACCTGACGTTCCGCTACCCGCACCGCCTGTTCGGGCCCGACGCCGCCCGCCGCTTCGCCGAGTGCTACCTCGACAAGCTGCAGATGATCGCCGACAGTCGCTCGTAGCGTTTGCCGGGGGCATCCGGACCGATCACGGACCGGATCGCCAGGATCGAATCCTTCTACTACGCGATGGGCAGTACCCCCGTGATGGATGAGCCCGACGAGTCGCAGGCCGAGACGCTCCGCGACGAGCAAACGCGGATCGCGCAGCGGGAGCGTCAAGCAGCGCGGGACGCGGCGGACGCCGACGACGCGCACGCGCGTGATCGCCGCGCCGAGAAGGCGGCGTACCTCGCGTCGAAGCTCGCCAAGCGCGAGCGCAGCGAACAGGACTGACTCGGACGGCTACTCCGCCAGGGTCCCGGGATCTGCGGGAACGTCGACCGCGTGCTCTTGGAGCGCCGTGATGGGAACGAGGTCCAAGGCGCGTTCGTGCGTCGACGCCAGCACGACGTAGGCGGCTGCGCCGTCCTCGTAGGCCCGTAGCCAGTTCACCGCGGTCACGCACCAGCGGTCGCCGGGCACGAGCCCAAGAAAGCCGTGCAAGGGCATCGGGGTGCTCAGGTCGTTGCCGATGCTGCGCTGGTGCTCGAGGAACTCGGCCGTCACCACCGCGCAGATCGTGTGGCTGCCCAGGTCGTCGGGTCCCGTGTGACAGCACCCGTCCCGGTAGAAGCCGGTGACGGGGTCGCTGCCGCAGGGCTGCAGGTCCTCCCCGAGCACGTTGCGATCGGCCACGCGACGCGAGTCTAGTGGCGGTGCTCTGCGTAGGCCGCGACGACCCGCTCCAGCGAGTTTTCCAGCGACAGCCGCGTCGCGTTGCGCCCGAACCACGCCGCCGTGCGCGCGCGCAGCTCGGGGCCCGCCTCGCGCACGCGCAGGATTGCCTCGGCGATCTCCTCGGGCTCCGCCGAGCTCGCGATGAAGCCGTTCTCGCCCTCGTCGACGAGCTCGGTCGCCGCGTTGTCGGGACCGGCGACGACGACGGCCGGCACGCCGCGTGCCGAGGCCTCGACGACGACGAGGCCGTAGCCCTCGCGCCGCGACGGCAGCACCATGCACAGTGCGTGCTCGAGCGCCTGCTCGACCTCCTGTGCGTCCACGAAACCCGGCGCGCTCGCGACGTCGCTCAACCCCGCGGCGCAGATCAGGGCCAGCACCTCCTCGCGCTCGGGGCCGTCGCCGTAGATGACGAGTCGCAGCTCGGGTGCGCGCACGCGCAGCGCCGCGAAGGCGCGCACGAGCGCCGGCACGCGCTTCTCCGGGATGTGGCGGCCGGCGAACACGACCGTCGCCTGTGCCACGCGCGGCGGCGCCGGTTTCAGCAAGCCGGCGAACTCCCCCTCGAGGACCGTGACCGGCCCGCGCAGGCCCACCTCGCGCAGCCGCCGGCCGGTGAGCTGGGAAAAGCAGAACGCGGACTGGCGCAGGCGCACGCAGGCACGCTGCACGAGCCAGCCGATCCGTCCGCCGGTCGGGCCCAGGTACTCACGCCAGTACTCGCGCGACCACAGCTCGTGATAGTCGACGACGAGCCGGTAGCCCTGCACGCGGCGCAGGAGCCCGGCGGCCAGCAGCGAGAAGTAGGGAAACGACGCGGTGTGCACGACGTCGTAGCTGCGGCCGTGGCGCAGCAGGTGCCACAACACGCCCGCGCCGAACACGAGCGGTGGCGCGATCCGCCGCCGCGCCCCCGAGTAGAGCGCCATCCGCGGTCCGGCCACGATGACGCGCACGCCCTCCACGGGGGGTCGCTTCCCTCGCCGCCACTGGCGCAGGGTCACGTAGGTCACATCGTGACCCGAGGCCGCCAGGCGCTCGGCGAGGTTGCGGTACCAGCGCTCGGCGCCGCCGATCGTGTGCGGAAACAGGCAGTCGTAGACGATCAGGATTCGCACGGCGCAGGCAGGTTCCCAGACAGGTCGCCTCCGCTAGGCTGTGGCTGCCGCGCAACCTTTCGCCGTCCGCGCGTTTACGTCTGTGCGAGACCCCTGACGGCGCGCCGTCACGGCGCCTCGCGCCAGACGCAGCCATGGCCTCGATACAACGCACCCCAGCAGGGCTCGGCGAGCCGTCGACCTCCAGCGCCGCGATTGAGCTGTCGGTCGTCATCCCGTGCCTCAACGAGGCCGACAACATCCAGGAGTGCGTGCGCCGCTCGCTGGCTGCGATCGCGCAAGCGGGCCTCGTCGGCGAGGTCGTCGTCGTCGACAACGACTCGCACGACGGCAGCGGCGAGCTCGCGGCGGCAGCCGGTGCGCGCGTCGTGCACGAGCCCCGGCGCGGATATGGCTCGGCGTATCTGGCGGGCTTCGCCTCAGCACGCGGCGAGTACGTCGTGATGCTCGATGCCGACATGACGTACCCGTTCGACCAGATCCCGCGCTTCGTCGCCGAGCTGCGCGACGGCGCGGATTTCGTCGTGGGCGACCGGATGGACAACATCCAGCCGGGCGCGATGCACTGGATGCACCGCTACATCGGCAATCCGCTGCTCAGCGGCACGCTGAACCTCTTCTTCCGCACCGGGGTCCGCGACGCGCACTGCGGGATGCGCGGCCTGCGCCGCGACATCCTGCCGCGCCTGGACCTGCGCGCGACCGGCATGGAGTTCGCCTCGGAGATGGTCATCCGCGCGTCGAAGGAGAAGCTCGCGATCCGCGAGTTTGCGATCGACTACGCGCCGCGCAGCGGCGAGTCGAAGCTGTCGCGCTTCCGCGACGGCTGGCGCCATCTGCGCTTCCTGCTCGTGCACAGCCCGACGCACCTGTTCATCGTGCCCGGCGTCGTGATGCTCATCCTGGGCCTCATCGTCGCGCTGATCTCGCTGACCCAGATCGCGATCTTCGGGCGTCAGTGGAACCTGCATACGACCGTCGCCGGCGAGCTGCTGTGCATCGTCGGGACGCAGGTCGTCGCGCTCGGCTTGTGCGCGCACGCCTACGGCACGTACTTCATGGGCGAGAAGGACCCCTGGTTTGACCGCATGCGCGCGCGCTTTCGTCTCGAGCACGGGCTCATGCTCGGGATGGCGGTCCTGTTCGCGGGGATCATCGCGGGGGCGGTCATCGTCGGGATCTGGGTCGAACGCGGCTTCGGCGCGCTCTCCGAGGAGCGCCTGGCGGTGACGGCGGCCGCCCTGGTGATCATCGGGCTGCAGATCATCTTCTCATCGTTCTTGCTGTCCATCCTCGGGCTGCGCCGGCGCGGCTGACAGCCGGGGAGGGTGGACCTGCTCGCAGCGTGGTTGCTGTACCCGCTCGCGCTGGGCGTGCTGGCGCTTGGGCTCGGGCTGCTCG
>JALZJA010000602.1 GCA_030860005.1 Actinomycetota bacterium | reverse complement strand
AACGGCAGCCGGGCGGGCTGCGGCAGCGTGTTGTAGAGCCGCTTCACCGCGCGCCACATCGTGCTGCGCGATCCTTGGTCGTTGTAGATCGAGATAAACAGCCGTCCGCCCGGGGCCACCGCCTGCGCGCTGTTGCCGATGGCCGCCCACATGTCGCCCGTGTGATGCAGGACGCCGCAGGAGTAGACGACATCAAAGAGTCCGAGCGACTCCAAGTAGCTCGCGTCGAGCGCGCTGCCTTGCGCGATCGTCCAGTTCGACTGGTGTGACCCGTGCCTGCGTCGCAGTTCGCTCGTGCAGCGGACGCTGCTCGGGTCGTAGTCGAAGGAGTGCACGCGCTGCGCGCCGAGTCGCGCCGCAGCGAGCGAAAAGAGGCCAGAGCCGGAGCCGATGTCGAGAAACGTCAGGTCCCTGAGGTCGTCGCGGCCCAGCATCTCCCGCAGTGACGCCTGCGCCTCCACGATCCGCTCGTCATCGAGCACCTCAAGAAAGCGAATCCAGTTCTCACCGAACTCAAAGCGCCGGCCGCTGGCGACCTCCGCGTCGAAACCGGCCGAAGGCGTCGTCGTCATCGCGCTGCACGGTAGCGACGCCGCCATACACGCGCCACCGGCCGTGATGATCGACCGCAGTCGCGAACTCCTCTGCGACGATGTCGGCTTGGTAAGGCCGAGTCGATCTGAACCTGCCCTCAAGACTGTCCCGCCACGACGTGCGCATGACGGCACGTAGTCTCTCGAGTTCCGCCACGCTGCTGCCCGGCTCGCCCTATCGGCGGTCGGGCGCCGCGATCCTCCTGACCGCGCTCAGCGGACCGATCTGGAACGTCGTCGTGGTCCCGACGCCCGAGGTGAGCCTCACCTTCGGAAGGCTGCTCGTCGTGCTGTCAGCCCTCCTGCTGGCGCTGGATCTGCGACGCGCGCCGCGTCCGCGACCTGTCGTGCCCCGTCTCGTCTGGCTCCTCCTGGCCGGGCTGGGCGCGGTCTGGACCTGGGTCGCCGTGAACATGATGGTGTGGGGCTGCCGCTGCGCCGGCGAGTTCGCTGGGCTGTCGGAGCTGCTCGCCGTCACCGTGCTCGCGGTCTTCGCTGCCACCTTCGAGCCCCGCCTGCGTCCGGCGATGGTCTTCGCGGTCGTGGCGGGAGCGTTTCTGGCCTCTGCGCTGACGCTGGGCGGAATCGAGGGTCTGAGCCCCGGCGCGCGAAACGACGCGACGGTTCACCGTCGTGTCGGCGGCCCGTACGGCAATCCGAACTACCTTGGGTTCGCGCTCGCCTTCGCCCTCCCGGCGATCCTGGCGATCTACCGATCGTGCGACGCCCGCGTGCGGCTGCTGCTGGCTGCGGCGCTCGGGGCAGTGACCACCGTGCTCCTGCTGAGCTTCTCGCGCGGCAGCCTGCTCGCCGCGCTTGCCGGCGCGGTGATCGTCCTCGTGCTCCAGCGAGAGCAGGGGCAAGCGCGCTGGCGGATGATCGTCGGGATCGGGGTCGCGCTGGTCGCGGGGATCTTCGCATACCCCTTCTTCGTCGAGCTGCGCAGGGACGCCACCACGCCCGGCTTCGACGCTGCCGCGCGCGCGGTGGATCGCAGCGGCTGGGACGCACGCGCCCAGGGTCTGATCGAAGGCGGTCCCGCCACCATGGTCAATCCCTCGCCCGGGGTTCTCGAGGTCCGGCTGTCGCGGCCCAACCAGGGCGTGAGCCGCGCGTTCGGGACCGCAGACGCCGGCGGGCGGTACGAGCTGCGCTTCGAGGCGAGAACGACCTCAGGATCGCAGGAGCTGAGGTATGCGCTCGAGGACAACCTGCTCGGAAACGGGCCTGCTCGCGCCGTGACGCAACTCGACACCCGGTGGCGAGCGCTGCGCCTCAGTTGGTCTCCCGCAGCCGCGTCACCGAACGCTCGCGTCTACATCTACGGCGCCAGCACGGCGGCCGGCTACCAGATCCGAAACGTCGTGACGACGCTGCAGCCGCCGGGTGCCGCCCCGCGCCTGATGTCGCTGTCGGCCCGGCTTCAGGGCTCTGACCATGCGCGGCTCGAGGCGGGCCGGCGCGAGGTCGAGGAGCGCGAGATCGACTCGCGGCGCGTGGGCATCGCGCTGTCGTGGGAGGCGTTCACCTCGCAGCCGATCCGCGGCATCGGATGGGGGCGCTTCAACGAGCTTGCGGACGCGCGCACGCAGTACGGGCGGCTGCCAACGCACAACGAGTACCTGCGCTTCCTCACCGAGCTCGGCGCGGTCGGAACGCTGCTGCTCCTGCTCGTCGTCGCCATGATCGGAGCGGCTGTCCGCCGTACATCCCGTGACGCAGTGGGGCTCGCGCTGCTCGGAATGTTGACCACCGGCGGGATCGGCCTGGTCTTCATCAACGGGCTGGTCTCCACGTCGGTCGCAATACCGCTGGCGCTCGCGGCCGCCGCGGCGTGCGCGCGGTCGGGCCGCCACGTCGCGCTGCCGGCCGCCGAGACGGGTTGGCTGCGCGTGCCGGCTCTCACGCTCGCTCCGCGGTCCGACGCTGGGTGGGCGCTGCTCCGATCGCTCGTGCGCGATGGCTACTCTCGCAGCCGAGCTGCTGCACCCCCTTTGGGCGCCCTCGCGCTCCGGCTCACCGACCGCGGCGCTCGCGTCATCACGCAGTTGAGGAGCCCGGCGCCCGCCGCGGTACCCGCGCAGCATCGCTGGCAGGGGCGCCTCGTCGGAAAGCGGTGGAGCGAGTCGCGCGACAGGTCGCTGCGCGCCTTGCGGCTCGCTGCTCCATCACATGCGCGCCTCGATGTCGACCGGCGCTTGCACTCGGCAGCATCAGGTCTGCTGCGTGAAACACCTGCGCTGGGCGAGCCGCATCATCCACCTGCAGCGACCGCCGCCCGGCTCAGCGGAACTCCACGCTTGCTACAAGCCCTCGTCGCTGCAGGCGTCGAGCGCCGCGGAGCCCGCGTGCGCCGTGCCGCAGCGCGATTCCGCGACATGCGCATCGTCGCGGCGCGCTGCTTGATCGCGGTCCTGCACATGCTGCGGCGAGCTGCGTTGAGGACGCTGCGCGCCTTGCGGCGCGCTGCTCCGTCAGACACGTACCTCCATGTCAACGGGCACTTGCCCTCGACAGCATCAGGTCTTTCGCGCATAGCACCTGCGCTTGCCGAGCCGCGTCATTCACCGGCAGCGGCCGCCGCCCAACTCAGCCGGGCCGGCCGGTCATGCGAACCGTTCCTCCGAGCGCGGGACGTGACCACCCCCATGGCTTTCCGTCGGATCGCTTCACGTCGGCGCTTCGACCATGCGCTGCGAGCCACACGCGCGTCGAATTCCGACTGGCTACAAGCCCTCCGGGCGGCCGCGCCGCCGCCGCAGCAACTGCCGCGAATAGACTCTGACCGCGATGGGTGAACCGCCGTCCAGGAGCGGGGAGTCGGCGTCGGGGCCATCGCGTGCGGACCGACTGCGACGCCGGGGGCAGAAGAGCAGAAGCTGGGCACCCGCCGCCGTCCTCGTCGTGCTGGCGTGCCTGACCGCGGTGCTCGTCGGACCGAGCATCCATGCATCGGGCGAGTTGCGGGAGGTGGGAGCCCAGGATCTCGGCACCGCGAACTCGCCCGCCCGCGCGGAGATCCGTGGCTCCGCCACCGAGGACGAGAACGGCTACCGCGTCCGGCCGCGTGGCCAGGCGACCGTGACGCTGCCGGTGACGCTGGTGGCACCGGGCGATGGGCGCAGCCTCCTGAGAATCTGGGCCTACGGCCCGGAGCGGGTGACGACGACTGTCGTGCTGCGCACGGCCGATGGCTCTCGGCGCACGCTGGGCCGCGCGGACAACTGGGTGGGCGAGACCTTCGACGTCACCGCCGACGCCACGGCGGGAACAGCGGCGCGCCTCGAGGTCACGAGCCACAACACGACCACGGACTCGACGCTCTTCTTCGATCGCGTGGGCCCGGTCTCCGCGCCCGCCTCGCTCTCGATCACGGCGTCATCGTGGTCCGTTGGCCTGCTCGTCTTGCTCGTCAGCGCTGCGCTGCTGGCAGTTGCGAGCCGCCTGCGCCGACACTGGCACCTCTCCGTCTTGCTCGCAGGCGCTGTCACCCTGCTCTGGACCGACATCCCGTCGAAGAGCCTGGAGCCGTTGAGCCCGACGGTCGCGCCGACGTGGGAGGCCGCACGGAATGCCAGCTGGTCCGGCTTCCACGACGGGCTGCTGTGGGGATCATGGAAGGGCCTCTCCTCACTGGCGGTGCAGGTCTTCCACGCGTTCACCCCGATCGTGGGGACCGCCCCCGGCAGCGCGCGCGCCGCGTCGCTGCTCGCCGCCATATGCGCGCTCGCCGCGATCTACGCGCTCGGCAATCGCGCGGCGGGCCGGCTCGGCGGCATCGTCGCGTTCGGCTGCGCGATCGCGGCGGCCGCCTTCAGGGAGGCAGCCGTCGATGGCGAGACCGTTGCCGTCCTCGTCCTGGCCGGTGCGCTGGCGGGATACGCGCTGCACGCCAGCCTCGCCGAAGCGACGCCGCTGGCGATCGGACTGCTGGCCTGTGGGGTCGTGCTCCTGACGCTGGCCGATCCCGTCTGGCTGCCCGGCGGGCTGGCCATGCTGCTGATCGCGGCGCTCGTCTGCGGCCGGCCCGGCGAACGACGCCGGATCGCCGGCATCGGCCTGATCGCAGTCGTCGTACTGCTGACGCCACATCTGGCGAGTACGGCCAGGCAGAGCAGCGGCAGCCTGTTCGCGAACGTCAGCGCGCGCGCCATCGAGGCCCGCAACGTCGAGTTTCTCGGCAGCGGTCACGGCAGCGCGACGCCCGCCGAGGCAGCGCGCGACCCGTTCGCGGGGGAGCCGGTGAGCCTCCCGGGCTATCTCTTCGGCGACCATTCGATATCTCAGGTGATCGGCGGGACACTGTCCGGCGGCCAGGAGAGCCTGGCGGCCTTCGGCAAGCGCGGCGACAGTGGACTGCCGGGGTCCCTGGCGTTCCTCCTCGTCGTCCTCGGCGTGATCTACGTCCTCGTCCTGCCACGACTGCGCCTGCTCATGTTGCTGCCCCCGCTGGTCGTTGCGCCGTCGCTCTTCATCGCCGAGCGCGCGGATGGGAATGCCCTCGCGGCGGGCGCGGCGCTGTGGCCGGCGATGCTGGCCTGCGCGGGAATCCTCGCCTACGCGGCGATGCAGCTCGCGCGCCCCGTCATCGAGCCACGCCTGCCGCAGATCTCGAGCCTGCGCACGCGCCTGAGGCCGTTGCGCCGCCCGGCGTGGACGAGCGCGGCACGGGCAGCCGGCCAGCGGCGACGAAGCCGCGCCGGCCGCCGCGGCTGAGCACTGGCGCTCGGCGCGACCAAGCTCTCAACACGCAGAACACAGCGGCTACTTGAGACTCACAATCGTCATCGGAAGCCTCGACGTGGGCGGCTCCGAGCGCCAGGTCATCGAGCTGGTGCGCGCTGCGACCCGCCAGCAGGTGGCATGCTCGATCGTCTGCCTGAGCCACGAAGGCCCGCTCGCCGACGAGGCGCGCGCCGCCGGGATATCCGTGGTCGCGATCGGCCTCAACCGTCCATGGAAGCTCTGGCGCATCTGGGCGCTGGCGCGCGCGCTGCGGGCGACACGGCCGGACGCCGTGTACGGGCTGCTCTTCTGGGGCTACGGCCTCGGGCTGCCCACCGCGGCGGTCGCGACGCCGCGCGCAGTACGCGTCGCCGGCCGCCGCGGC
>JALZJA010000591.1 GCA_030860005.1 Actinomycetota bacterium | reverse complement strand
CGCAGGCGGTGGCCCCGGGCGGACGGCTGTTTATCTCGATCTACAACGACCAAGGATCGCGCAGCACGATGTGGCGCGCGGTGAAGCGGCTCTACAACACGCTGCCGCAGCCCGCCCGGCTGCCGTTTGTGTTGATGGTGATGGTTCCCCGCGAGCTGCTGACGGCGGCGAAGTCAGCCGTTCATGGCAGGCCGTCGGAGTACATACGAGGTTGGACGAACTACAAGAGCAGCCGGGGCATGAGCCGCTGGCATGATCTGGTGGACTGGGTCGGCGGCTATCCGTTCGAGGTCGCAAAGCCCGAGGACGTTCTCGACTTCCTGCGTCCGCGCGACTTCGAGCTCGAACGCCTGAAGACCTGTGGCGGCGGCCTGGGCTGCAACCAGTTCGTCTTCAAGCGCATTCCGTCCGCGTAGGCGACGTGCAGACGCCGGAGCGCACCGTCCACCGGGTACGCGGCCTGGACACGCTGTTCGCCGACTTCGCCGGTGTGACGGGAGCGCAGGTTGCAACGCTCGTCCTCGGCGTTTTGACAGTGGTGTTGACGGCGCGAATCCTTGCGCCAGAGGAGTACGCGGTCATCGCGTATATGACGCTGGGAGGCGCCTTCATCACGTTTGCTTCCTGTGCATGGAGCAACGCCGCCGTCATGCGCTACGGGCGAGAGGAACTCGACCGCACGGCTTCGCTCCAGCGGAGCGTGTGGGCGCGTGTCGCTTTGACGCTCCCGATCGTCGTCGTGGTCAGTGCACTACTGCCAGCGCTGAAAGGCGCTGGCGCCCTGCCTCCTGAGTTCACCTGGACCTACGTCTGGCTCACACTCGCCCTCGGGCTGTTCTTCGTCGTTGGCGAGCAGCTCAGTGTCGTGCTGAACGCCGCGGGAAGGATGCGCCTCGCCGCTGCGGCCACAGCCGGACGGCAGGCTCTGCTCGTCCTCGGCCTTGTCGCGATCGCGATCAGTGCCACTGGGCGTTCGATCCTTGCGGTGGCCTGGCTGACGGTACTCGTCGCCGCGGCGCTGACCCTCGCCCTTCTGGCTGCCCTGCGCGGACTGCGACTGTGGCCGCCGGCGCTCGACCGGTCACAGCTTCGGCGCATGCTGATCTTCTCCTTGCCGATGATCGCGTTCGCGGCGAGCCAGTACGGAATGCGGTCGGTGGACGTCATCGTGTTGCGCGTCTTCAGTGCCCCCGAGGAGGTCGGCGTCTATGCGCTCGCGTACCAGAGCTACACCATGCTTCAGTCGCTCGCCGTCGCCGTCACGATCGTGCTCATCCCGCTGTTCGTGTCGCTCAGGGAGGCGAATCGAGAGGAGCTCGTCGCCCGCTACTTCGAACGAGTTGTTCCACAACTGATCTTCGCCGCAAGCATTTTCGCCGGGCTATTGGCGCCTCTGGTCATGATCTCGGTTCCCATCGCCTTCGGGCCCGCGTTCGAGGAGGCCGCGCGCCCACTCGCGCTGCTGATCGCGGCACTCGCGCTGTTCGCCGTGGCCAGCCTGCTTGCTCCGATTCTCATGCTGCACGAACGCACGCGAGAGACGTCGGTGATCAATGTCGTGGCGTTTGGCCTCAACGTGGTGGGTGATGTTGTGCTGATAGGCGTTCTCGACGCGGGGATCGCCGGTCCCGCGATCGCGACGATCGCTGCGCTCGCAGTCATCGTCGCCGGCTATTTCGTGGTCGCTCGACGCGATCTGCAAACCAGTCCAGTACTGTCGATCGCACTCGTACTTCCGCTCGCCGCCGGCGTCCTGCCAGCGGTCTTGGTGGATGGTTTCCTGGGGGTCTCACTCGGCTTCATGGCGAGTGCGCTGGTGGCCGCCGTCGTCCTCTCGCGGCTGCGTTTGTTCGCCCACGAAGACGCAGATCTGGTCGAGCGCCTGGACCTGCCTCTCCCGATAAGGCAGGGAGCCGTGGCCGCGATCAGGCGTTTGGCCCGCGGCTGAGGTCGAGCACGCGCTCCCAGCACGTGGCGACCTCGTCGGCGGCGTGCTCTCGTGCAACGTACGCGCGGCACCGTGCGGCGATCGACGCCTGCTGCGCGCGGCCTTCCCAAGCGATTGCCGCCATCTCGGCAAGGCGGTCGACGGAATCGCCGGCAACGAATCCGAGCGCGTGACGCCCCATGATCCCGTCTGGATCATGCGACAGCGCAAGCGCCGGTACGCCCCGCGCCCAGGCTTCGAGGAAGACGTTGGGCATCCCTTCCTTCACAGACGTGCTCACAACCGCGACCGCGCGTTCGAGCAGCGCAGTGAGCTGTGCGCGTGGCCGCGGTTGCAGCAACTCGAGGTTCGGGATCTCGTTGGCGATTGCTCGGATCGAGTCAGGCGCGTCGCCGACCATCCAGAAGTGTGCCGCAGGAACCCGCGCCGCGAGCTTCACGAATGCCTCTGGGCGCTTGCGAGGCACCATCCGGCCGACCCAGATGAACGCCTCTGGCTCCGCCGTTCGCTGGGGGGTCGGCTCGGCGATCGAGCGAATGACTGTGCAATCGCGCGACCAAGCAGTGCGACAGAGATCGGCCTGAACATTGGTTTGCACGACGATCGAATCTGCGCAGCGGACTCCAACGGGAAACAGTCGGCGTGCGTTGCGATCGTGTGCGAGTGACGCTGGATCGAAGTCGAGATCCGAGGCACTGGAGTACACGAATCGTCGCCCGCGCGCCCGCGCCACGAGACCCACTAGCCCTGTATACGAGCCTGCGGCGCGCTGTACGAGCACGTCGGCGTCGGCGTGTCGCAGAAGCGCCGCGACGAGTCGCGCGCGCTCCCCGGTTGGCGGTTGGGGCGGCAGCGGGATGAGCTCGACGCCGTCGACACTCGCCGGTAGGCCGCCAGGACAATCGAATGCCGCCATCGCGACGCGCCGACCCCGCGCGCGGAGCGCTTGCGCCAGCAGCACGAGCTGCGTCTCCGCACCACCCGTTGAGCCTGTGCCGGTAAGAAGCGGGGTTGCGTGCGGCGTAATGAAGGCCACTTCCCAGCGTCGGGACATCAGCCTGATAGCCAGCTGTCGCGCCAGAGCTCGAACATCAGAAGCGTCCAGACCTGGTGTCCGGCCTCGCGGTGACCAGTGAGGTGGTCCTTGACGACCGTGCGCGCGACCGCATGGTCGTACTCGGTCGCCTTTCGGTTCATGACAAGGTCACCGACCATTGGGCGCAGGCTGTGCCGCATCCATTCGCCGACCGGCACCGCAAAGCCCATCTTCGGTCTATCCACGAGCTCGACGGGCAACTCGCGCCGGAGCGCTTCGCGCAGGAGTTGCTTGGTGCCTGGCTGCTGCTCTGCGCGCCCGACCGAGCGCATCGCAAGTGCAACGACACTGGGATCAAGCAGTGGGTTTCGCGCCTCGAGACCCACCGACATCGACGCACGGTCGACCTTTTGCAGGATGTCGTCGACGAGGTAGGTGCGGGCATCGCAGCGCATCATTCGTTCCGTGGGCCCCCCACTGTTCCAGCCGAATGCGCCCCACTCAAAGTCAGCAGGATCCGCCTCCGGCATGAGGCGCGCGAGCTCGTACGAGCGCCACACCGAGACGACCTCGCGGTACATCGTGCTCTCATCGGATGCCGCCGCCAAGGCGCCAAACACGCGTGCCCACCGCGCAGATCGTGAGTCCCCTCCTCGGCGCTGAAGGGCGATCGCGACCGGGCGAGGCGTGAGCGCCGCCAAGCGCAGCATGCGTCCCACGCGGTATCGCGCGTAGCCGCCGAACAGCTCATCGCCGCCGTCACCCGAGAGCGCGACCGTCACGTGCTCGCGCGCAAGCCGCGACACGGCGAGGGTCGGCAGCGCCGACGAGTCCGCGAACGGTTCGTCGTAGCTCGTCGCAAGCGATGGGACCAGGGTCATCGCCTCGCGCCACTCGAGCTGCTGGTGGGTGTGCCGAGTGCCGAGGTGCTGCGCGACCGCCTTCGCGTATCGCGACTCGTCGAAGCGCGGATCGGCGAAGCCGATCGAGAACGTGCGAACGTCGGCCTCCGCCGCTCGCATGCAGGCCACGACGAGGCTCGAATCCGTGCCGCCTGAGAGGAACGCTCCCACCGGGACATCGGCCACGAGCCGGCGACGAACCGCGGCCCGAACCGTTTCGATGACCTCCTCGGGTGAGGCGGGCGTTCCCCGCTCGCCATCCGGCATCGACCAGAACGTGGTGGGCTCGGTGACTGCGCCAGTGTCCAGGTCCACTCTCACGAAGCTCGCCGGCGGGAGCTTGGTCACCTCGCGGAAGATGCTGCGCGGCGCCGGCACGTACTGAAACCGAAAATACTCGGCCAGTGCATCGCGACAGAGCGTCAACTCGTCGCGTGCCACGCG
>JALZJA010000581.1 GCA_030860005.1 Actinomycetota bacterium | reverse complement strand
CTAGCCGGCGGCACTGCGCAGCTCGGCGATCGCCTTGCGGATGAGCCGCGAAACCTGCATCTGGCTGACCCCGATCACGGCTCCGATCTCCGCCTGCGTCATGTCCTGCTCGAAGCGCATGCGCAGCACCTCGCGCTCACGCGGCATCAGGCTCCCGAGCAGGTTCTCGAGCGTCGCGCGGTCCTCGGCACGATCGAAGCCCTGCTCGTCGACACCGATGGAATCGGCGACGGTCCCGGCTCCCGTGCTTTCCTCCTCGCCGCCGCGGGGCATGTCGAACGAGATCGCCTTGTACGCGCCGCCGGCTTGAAGCGCCTCGAGCACCTCCTCGTCCGACCCGCCGATGGCGTACGCGATCTCACCGACCGACGGCTGGCGCTGAAGGTCGTCGAACAGCTCGCCGACAGCGCGGTCGACCCGCAGCGTGAGCTCCTGGAGGTCGCGCGGGACGCGCACAGCCCAGGTCTTGTCGCGGAAGTGGCGTTTGATCTCGCCCAGGATCGTCGGTACCGCGTACGAGGAGAACGCGATCTCGCGTCCGGGATCGAAGCGGTCGATCGCCTTGATGAGGCCGATCGATGCGACCTGGAGCAGGTCGTCGAGCGGCTCCGAGGCGCGCTGGTAGCGACGCGCGAGCTGGCGGGCCAGCGGCAGAAAGCGCTCGATGAGCTGATCGCGTGCGCGCCGGTCGCCCTCGCCGTAGCGCGCGAACAGGTCGCGGTCCGCGCGCGTGCGTTCACCGTCTCCGCCACCCGATCCCGGTCGGTCAGCGGCACACGTCATTACCTCCACATCCCGGTCCCCACACGCGAAGGATCCTGTCGATCTGGCAGCTGCGTACAAGCGTTCACCGGCCGTCCCTCCGATCGTGATGCGCCGGAGGTCTGGGGCGCTTGCGTGCGGGGCAGGGAACTCGGCCGCGCGTCGGTCATGATACCCAAGCCATGGGGGATAGTCCGCAGCTGGAAGGCCTGAAGGTTCTTGCGGCCGACGAGGATGAGCAGACGCTGGCGCAGACCAATGCGCTGCTGTCGGAGCTCGGTCACACGGTCACCGCTCACGCCATCCGCATCGCGGAGGCGGGCGACCTCATCGTGACCGAGAACCCCGATCTCTCGGTCGTCGTCGTCGACGACGACGACGAGCACGCGCTCGACCTGATCGAGGAGATCGGCGAGTACGCCCGCGGACCGATCATCGCGCTTGTCGCCGGTCACGACTCGGGCTTCATCAGCCGTGCCGCAGAGCGCGGGATCTACGCCTTCGCACGGCCGCATTTCCACGCCGAGGTCCAGGGCGCGATCGAGCTCGCGATGCGCCGCCACGAGGAAAGCACCCGCCTGACCACACAGATCGAGCAGCTCGAGGGCGCGCTCGAGCGGCGCGCGGCGATCGAGCGCGCGAAGGGGATCCTCATGGAGCGCCACGGGGTCGACGACCACAGCGCGTTCGAGATGCTGCGCCAGAAGGCGCGCGGCTCCAATCGGCGCGTTGTCGACCTCGCGCGCGCCGTCGCGGACGGCCACGCGCTCCTCCCCAAGGCCCGCGACTGATTAGCGCCTCACGCGTGCGGGAACCACCTGCTCGCATGTTCGGCCTCGCGAAGCGCGCGTTTCAGAAGTTCCAGGCGGACAACATGACCGATCACGCGGCTGCGCTGACGTACTACGTGATGATGTCGCTGTTCCCCGGGCTGCTCGTCGGCGTGTCGCTGCTCGGCCTGCTCGGCGACGAGTCGCTCGTCACCGACGCCGTCCGCTATGCACGCGAGAACGGCGCCCCGGCCGAGGTCGCCAACGCGTTGCAGGCATCCCTGAAGACGACGGTCAGCACCGCGAGCGGCACGGCGAGCGTCACGCTGGTGATCGGCGTCGCGGTCGCCCTGTTCGGTGCGTCGGGCGCCTTCGGCGGCGCCGGCCGCGCGCTGAACGCGGTGTATGGCACGAACGAGGAACGCAGCTTCGTGCGCCACAAGCTCACCGACCTCATGTGGACGCTCGTCGTGATCGTGCTCGCCGTCGTCGCGCTGTTCTCAGTCTTGCTCGGTGGTGGACTCGCCGCGGACCTGTTCGGCAGGATCGGGCTCGGAGACTCAGCGGCGGACATCTGGCGCTTCGCGCGCTGGCCCGTCGCGATCGGCGCCGTGATGCTCATGTACGCGCTCGTCTACAACTTC
>JALZJA010000569.1 GCA_030860005.1 Actinomycetota bacterium | reverse complement strand
TCGTCGAGGAGCTCCCCTACCAGGCGGTCGCTGCCAAGCTCGGCGTCTCGGAGCAGACCGCGCGCGCCCGCGTCTCGCGCGCGCTGCGGGCGCTGGACCGGCGTCTCGCGCACTCGGCGGCGGGGGGCGGCGCGACATGAGCCGGCCGCTCCCGATCCCGGTGCTCGAACGCCTCGGGGCCGACCTCGAAGTGGCCCTTCGCGCACATCCGCGCCGATCCTGGCTGCGTGCGCACCCGGTGCTCGCCGCACTCGCCGCCTTCGCCGCGCTCGCGGTGCCCGCGGCGGGCACTCAGGTCGACTGGGCCAGGCTCGTCAACGGCGAGACAGCGCTCCCAACCCAAACATCGCCGCAGGTACGGACGGTGCTCGCGAGCGGCAGGCGGCACGAAGCGGGCGCCTGGCAGCTCGTCGTCTACAAGGCGGCCCTTGCGGGCGGCGCGACGGACCGGCCGGGGCTGTGCGCGTACGTCACAGGGTTCGAAGGTGGCGCCGGTCGCTGCGTCGCCCGTGCCCGCAACCCCGAGCTGCTCGTGGCTTCGACGGTCGGCAGCCTCCCCGGACCGATTGGAGGGATCGTGTCGCCGCGCGCGAACCGCATCGAGCTGACGCTGCACGACGGGCGCCGCCTAGCGGTCGCGCCCCAGCGTGCCAGCGCTGACCTCCTCGCCCGGCGCGGGCTGCCGCGCGACCTGCGCTTCTTCATCGTCGATGCCGGCCTGTTTGCGTCCGCCGAGCTCGCGGGAGCGCTGGTGCGCGACGCCGACGGCAAGGAGCTGGCCCGTTTCGGCAGGCCCCGGACCGTGCCCTCCAGCGCGCCCGTCTTGAGCTCACCAGTGACTCTCAGCCCCGGGAGGGCGCCATGAAGATCGCCGTTGCAGCCCTCGTCGCCGGCCTGCTCGCCGCCGCCGCGGTCGTCGCGTTCGCAACGTCGGGCGGGCAGCCGAGCAAGCCGACGCGCAGCACGTCGCCGCTCGTCTCGATCGGCCAGCCGATCACGCCGTACCGCGCCGGGACCCCGCGCGAGGGCTGGATGGAGATGCGCGCGCGCAACCCGGACGGAGGTGAGGCGTACGTCGTGCTGCACCACACGTACCGCAAGCGCGGCCGCGATCACAGGCTGCTCCAGACGTGCGCGGAGGTCGGACCCGAGAGCCGTGTCCGCGAGTACCCCGTTCGCGAGGGCGGCAGCTGCACCGTCGACGATCCCCGTTTGCCGAGCGAGCCGCTCGGCTACGGCTTCACCAGCGCGGTGAACCAGCCGTACGTCATTCATGGCCGAGCGGATGAGGAAGTCGAGCGCGTCGTCATCTCGGGCCCCGGTGGCACGTACGACGTCCCGGTCTCGCGCCATGGCGCGTTCGTCATCGTCTACAGCGCCAAGGTCCGCGGAAAGGCGACGCTGACAGGCCACCTGCGTGGCGGCGCCACCCGCTTCTTCGAGATCGAGATCCCGCCGACGTTCACGCCGCCGGGTTCGGTCAAGGCGAAGGACCCCGGTGGCCTTCCGCCGTGGACCCTGGACGCGCACCTGCGTCCCTTCGGGCCGCGCACGGGCCAGACATGCGCGCAGTTCCGGCAGGAGCCAGAGACGCGCGGCCGCGTACGACGGATCCTGGGCGAGTCGGGCGCACCGATGTGCGGCGATCTACGCGTCCACCCGCTCTTCGCCGACGCCACGCAGTACGGGCCGCGCGCGGAGCGTGGTGCCTTCAGCTTCGGCCCCGGACCGCGGGCGCCGAAGCGGCTCATCGTCTGGGGTGCGGTCTCGCCCACGGTGCGCAAGGTGGTCGTCGACGGTCCCGGTGCTCGCCGCGAGCTGGAGCTCTCGCAGGTCGGCCGCGCCTTCATCACGGTCTACCCCGGCGGCACGAGCCCGGAGGCAATCGCTGTCGAGGCGACGTTGAGCGATGGCAAGGTGCTGCGCTACCGCGCGCCGCGCCGGCTGCACGCGCAGACGCTCAAGGACCAGCCGTGGCTCGTCGGACCGCGTATCGGTCTGCGCACCGACCCACGCGACGAGACGAAGCTCACCTTGTCTGCGAAGGTGACGCGGCCCGTCAGGCGCTTTGAGATCACCATGCGGGGTCGCAAGGTGCGCATGCGCAGGCAGGGCGGTACCGACAACCACCCGCGCTACGTCGGCATCTACGACAGGACGCGCGAACAGGGTCGCACGTTCACCGTCGGGAACGTGTACCGCGCCATCGCGATCCTATGCGGGCCCGAGGGTTGCTCGACGACGTCGATGCGAATGCGGCTGCGCTGAATCAGCACCCCACCGGGTCGTCGCACCTCGGGCGCGGGTCGCCCGCATCGTCCTGGTAGGCGGCGTAGGCGCCCACGAGCATCAGCGCCGTCGCGGCGAACAGGATCGCGATGCCCGTCGCGGCGATCTTCCGCGAGCCGGCGATGTGCCCGCCGACGCCGACGATCACCCCGACGACGATGAGCGCCGCGACCGGCGCCGCGGACAGATCGGACGCGGCGAGGATCAGGGCGCTCACGCGCGAGTTCCTATCATCCACCGTTCATGGCTGCCGCACCCGATTCCGTCGCCGCCGTCGCCGACGGGCTGCGCTCGGTCGGCTACCTGCCGGCGGAGTCGACCGCGCTCGTCTCCTTCCTGGCCTTCAAGCTCGGCAAGCCGGTACTCGTCGAGGGCCCTGCCGGCGTCGGCAAGACCGAGCTCGCCAAGGCGCTGGCGAAGGTCCTCGAGCGGCGGCTCGTGCGCCTGCAGTGCTACGAGGGTCTCGACGAAGCCAAGGCGCTGTATGAGTGGAACTACCGTAAGCAGCTCCTGCGCATCCAGGCGGGTCAATCGGACGTCACCCATCCGGGCTGGAGCGGTGTGCAGGAGGACATCTTCGGCGAGGAGTTCCTGCTCCAGCGCCCGCTGATGGACGCGATCACCTCCGAGGAGCCGATCGTGCTGCTCATCGACGAGATCGACAAGACCGACCAGGAGTTCGAAGCGATGCTGCTCGAGCTGCTGTCGGACTTTCAGATCTCGATTCCGGAGCTCGGCCGCATCGAGGCACGCACGCACCCGGTCGTGCTGCTGACCTCGAACAACTCGCGCGAGCTGACCGAGGCGCTCAAGCGCCGCTGCCTGTACCTGTGGCTCGACTATCCGTGCCTCGAGCACGAGCTGGCGATCGTGCGACTGCACGCGCCCGAGCTGCAGGAGACCGTCGCGCGCAAGCTCGTCGAGGTCGTCGGGATGGTGCGCGAGCTCGACCTGAAAAAGCCGCCCTCGATCGCGGAGTCGATCGACTGGGCACGCGCGCTGCTGCTGCTCGGCGCGCAGGACATCGACGCGGGCGTCTTTCGCGAGACCCTGTCGGTCATCGTCAAGCACCGCACCGATCTCGACGTGGTCGCGCAGCGCGTCGGGGTCAAGCTCGATCCGGCCGCCGGTCTTGCCGCCCGCGCCCGCGCGTAGCGCCGCCGACTCGGAGCCGCCCCCCGGGATCGCGGCACGGCTCGTCGAGTTCGGCGAGGAGCTGCGCGCCGAGGGCGTCGGCAGCGGCACCGCGGAGCTGCTCGACGCCTTCGCGGTGCTCGAGCAGATCCCCTGGACCGAGCCCGAGGACTTTCGCGAGGCGCTTGCGGCAACGCTTGCCAAGTCCCAGGAGGACCGGCGCGTCTTCGAGCTCGTCTTCGAGCGCTTCTTCTTCCGCGCGACCGAGGCCGCCGCGATCCGCGAGAACGTGCGCGAAGGCGGGACAGGCGACGGCGCCTCGGGCGAGCTCGGCGAGGTCGATCTCGACATGCTGCGCCAGCAGATCGCCGCCGCGTTGCGCGAGGGAGCGGAAGGCTCGTTGCGCGACCTCGCCCGGCTGGCGATCGCGGCGTTCGGCCGGCGCGGCGAGGGATCGGGCGTCATCGGCGTGGACGTCCAACGCATCCGCCGCTCGCTCGGCCTCCGCGCCGAGGCCCAGCCCGACCTGCCGGAGGGCGACCCGCGTAGGGAGGGTCTCCCGCGCGAGGGTTTGCGGCGCTTCGAGGAGATGCTGCGC
>JALZJA010000567.1 GCA_030860005.1 Actinomycetota bacterium | reverse complement strand
GCGTCGAGGAGTGCTTCCGCATCCACGGCGGCTACGGCTACTCCAAGGAGTACGAGATCGAGCGCCTGTACCGCGACGCGCCGCTGCTGCTCATCGGCGAGGGTACGTCGGAGATCCAGCGCATGGTGATCGGCAGGAAGCTGCTACAGCGCCACAAGCTCTGACTACTGGCCGCCCCCGCCGCCATTACTCCAGTTTTCGAGTACTAGGTGCCAATGCGTCCGCGATGGTGGCTGGCCTTGGTGGTCGTCGGCGCCCTCATGCTGACGCTGCTCGTCAGCGTCACGTCGGTAGTGCACTTCGCCTACCGCAGCCCGTCGTTGCACGCGTCCGTCGAGACGGCCGCCGCGTTCATCTCGCTGCTGGCGGCGCAGCTCATGTACGGCCGCTTCCGGCGCAGCCTGGATCGCAGAGATCTGCTCCTGACGGCCGCGCTCACATTGTTCGCAGGAGCAAATCTGCTGTTTTCGGCCATTCCCGCGATGGCAAACCTCGGTCCGGGCCGGTTCGACACGTGGGCCTCCGCCGCTGGCGGTGCGCTGGCGACCACGCTGTTCGCTGCCGGGGCGTTCGCGCCGCCGCGACCGGTCAGGCGGCCGGTTCTGGCCGCACGTCGCGTCGCCGGGCTGTGCGGCCTGGCCCTGATCATCATCGCGCTCGTGACGGCCGCGGCGGGGGACTGGCTGCCGCGCGCGATCGAACCGGATTTGTCTCCCGAGGGGCTGGCTCGGCCACGCATCGTGGGCGAGCCGTCGGTGCTCGCATTGCAGCTCGTCGTCATGACTCTGTTCGCCGCGGCGGCGATCGGGTTCGCCCGCGCCGCCGAGCGCACGCGTGATCCGCTGACGCTGTGGTTCGCGATCGGCGCGACGCTCGCCGCGTTCGCACGGCTCAACTACTTCCTCTTTCCGTCGCTGTACTCCGAGTTCTTCTACACCGGGGACATGCTGCGGCTGGGTTTCTTCGTCGCCCTGCTGGTCGGCGGCACGCAGGAGATCCGCGTCGCCCAGCGAGAGCTCGAGCAGGCCGCGGTGGCCGACGAGCGTCGGAGGCTCGCGCGCGAGATTCACGATGGCCTGGCGCAGGACCTCGCGTTCATCGTCCAGCAGGCAGGCGCGCTGGAAGGGCGAAACGGCGCTTCGCGCACAGCGGCCGGCATCGTGACCGCAGCGCGCCGCGCCCTCGACGAGTCCCGCGCGTCGATCGCCGCGCTCGTGCGCCCAACAGACGAGCCACTGGCCGAGGCGCTCGCTCGCGTCGCAGACGAAGCGGCCGGCCGCTTGGGAGCAACCGTGGAGGCGCGCACCGTCGACGGCATGGAGCTGCCCGCTCCGGCCCGTGAGGCGCTGCTGCGAATCGTGGGAGAGGCCGTGACGAACGCGGCGCGCCACGGTCGAGCGCAGCTCATTCGCGTGGAGCTCGGCGAGCGTCCGCAGCCTTACCTGCGCGTCGTCGACGACGGTGTCGGGTTCGACCAGTCCTCGCTGGAGCACAGCAGCGGTCGTCACGGGATCTCGGGGATGCGCGAGCGCGCCGAGCAGGTCGGCGCGCAGCTGCGCGTCGAGTCGCGGCCGGGGGAAGGGACCGAGATCGTCGTGGTTCTCCCATGAGCAAAGTCCTCTGCGTGCTGCTTGCCGAACCCGATGCGCCGACGCGCGTCGGCATCAGGCTCGCCCTCGAGTCCGCGGGCATCGAGATCTGCGGCGAACCAGAGGACGCCGGCGCCACCATCGAGATCGCGGCCCGCGAGGAGCCCGACCTATGTCTCATCGACGAGGGGTTGCCGGGCGGCGCACTCGTGGCGATCGATGCGATCTATCGGCGCCGGCCTGCCACGAAGCTCGTCATCCTCATCGAGTCGGACGAGCCGAAGTCGCTGTTCGCGGCGGTCCGGGCCGGGGCCTCGGGCTACGTCCGCAAGGACCTCGATCCCTCCCGCCTGCCGGCGACGATCAGCGGGGTCGTCGCGGGCGAGGCCGCGCTCTCGCGACGACTGACGTTCCGTCTGATCGAGAGCCTGCGCAAGCGGGAGCGCGGACGCTCGGTACCGACGACTCCCGGCGGATCGTCGATAACCGACCGCGAGCTCGAGGTGCTCGAGCTCATGACCGAGGGGCTGCGCACGAGCGAGATCGCGTTGCGGCTGTCCATCTCCGAGGTGACCGTGCGTCGGCACGTATCGTCGACGATGTCCAAGCTCGGGGTCACCGACCGGGCGGCCGCGATCGGCCTGCTCACCGGCCGCTCACGCGTGTGAACGCTGTTGGGCCGTACGGCCCATTGTGGCAGCCGCCCGCCCGGTGCAACCTTGCTCGCGTGCGTCCCGACCTGCTCACGATGATCGACCGGGTCGCCCAGCTGCGCGAGGAGGTCGCGAGCGGCGCCCCGCACGAGGCGGTGCTGGCGAAAATCGAGGACGGGCTGTCCGAAGGCTACGCGTGGGCGCTGAGCGGCGACGCCTGGTCGATCCGTACCGAGCAGCGCCTGCACGCGCTCGTCAACGATGCGCGCGCCCCCGTGCGCGGCCCCGACCGGCGGGTGCTCGCCCGCGAGCACACCGTCTGCCAGCGCGAGCTGATCGCCCTGCGGCGCGAGCTCGCCGGGCTGCGGCGCGAGCGCGATCGGCTGTTCGCAGACTTGCCCGCTCCGTCACGCTGAGCGCACATCCTGTGCGTCGACGAGGCCCAGCCGCACAGCGAGCACCGCGGCCTGGATGCGGTTGTCGACGCCGAGCTTCTCAAGGGCGCTCGAGACATGGTGCTTGACCGTGCTCGCGCTGAGGTACAGGCGCCGGGCGATCTCGCTGTTCTCGCAGCCATCGACGACGAGGCGCAGCACATCGAGCTCACGCGGCGAGAGCTCGGGTGTGTCGGCCGGCGGCGCGTCGGGCGGACCGTGGCTGCGCAGCCGCGCGAGCAGGCTGCCGGCGACGCCGGGCGCGACCAGCGACTGACCTGCGGCGGCGGCTTCGATGCCGCGGACGATCTCGGGAAGCGTCGCGTCCTTGAGCAGATAGCCCGACGCACCGGCGAAGACGGCGTCGAGGACCGCGTTCTCGTCGGCGGTGACGGTGAGCATGAGGACCGCGCTCGCGGGTGAGATCTGCAGCACCGCGCGGGTTGCGTCGACCCCCGACATCCCCGGCATGTTGACGTCCATCACGACGACGTCGGGCCGCAGCTCGGCGGCACGCGGCACCGCCTCGTCGCCGCGGCGCGCGTCGGCCACGATCTCGAGACCATCCTGCTCGGAGAGCAGGCGGCGCAGCCCCGTGCGAAACAGGTCGTGATCGTCGACGACCATGACGCGGATCGGGGCTTGGGCGGGCGTGCTCGGACCGTCGTCGGGCATCCAGGCGCCATCGTACGCATTCAATGCACCGTTCATCGGTGTGAACGCATCCTGACCGCGTGTCCTATTGCCGCCGCCGGAGCGTGAGGGGAGAGTGCGACGCATCGGGGCAAGCGCTGGGACGACGACTCGTTCTCAGGCGAAAAGCGGCATTCGGAAGGCGGAGAGATGGTCAAGAGGCTCGGCAGGTTCGGAACCAAGGCGAAGCTGGGCTCGGCGGGCGCGCTCGCCGTTTGCGCCATCACCGCGGCCGTCGCGCTCGGCGACATCGTCGACGCCGATGTGCTCTCTGCCACATCCGGGAACCAGACCTCCCGTGATCTCGGGACCGTCGCTCCTGGGGCGACACTCACGGCTCCGGTCAGCTTCCAGCTGCGCTGCAACAGTACGAGGCACGTTGACGACAATCAGGTCGTCTCGATGAGCCGGCACGCCGCCAGCCTCAACGGCCTGCCGGACACCACCGCCGTCGTGAACGCAACGTCGAGCGCACTCAGCGTGGGGACTGCATGGCCCAACGACGGCCAGGGTTGCGGTGGAGTCGCTCCGCTCAACGACAGCGGCGACAGCACGGTCACGATCAAGGCGCCCATGACATCCGGGTCCTACACGGTGGTCGTCACCTACAAGCCGAGCTTCACCCCGTCGCAGACTGATGACCCGAACGACATCACGAGCGAAACGACGTCCGTGACCTTCACCTTCACGGTCGGCACCGTCGACGGCGACGGCGACGGCATCTCTGACTCGAGCGACAACTGCCCGAACGTCAGCAATGCCGACCAGTCGGACATCGACGATGACGGCATCGGCGACGTCTGCGACTCCGATCGCGATGGCGACGGCGACGCCAACGGCAACGACAACTGTCCGAACGTCAGCAATGCCGACCAGGCAGATCTGGACGGTGACGGCATCGGTGACGTCTGCGACCCCGATCGCGACGGCGATGGCGACGCCAACGGCAACGACAACTGCCCCGACGTCGCCAACGCTGATCAGGCGGACGCAGATGACGATGGCCAGGGCACCGCCTGCGACGACAATGACGCGGCGCCCGTGGTCGGTACGGCCGCCCTCGACGCCTCCGGCGACGAGGGCGACACGCTCACCGCCTCAGGGTCGTTCACCGACGGCGACGGAAACGGCACGCTCACCATCACCAAGAAGTCCGGCGCCGGCACCGTGACCGACAATGGCAACGGCACCTGGAGCTGGAGCCACGAGACGAACGATGACGGCAACGGGACGGTCGAGGTACAGGCCGACGACGGCGAGCATGGCGTGGTCCTAGACGAGTTCAGCTGGTCGGCCGCGAACGTGGCCCCGACGACCCCCGGGACGCCGGACCTGGCGAGCGGCAGCTCATCACCGAACCGCACCGGCCAGTTCACCTTGACCTGGACCGCATCGACCGACGTCTCCGGCGACACGGTCACCTACACGCTGAAGAAGAAGGACGCGGACGACGCCGGCTACACGAACGTCGCAACTGGCCTGACGTCGAGCTCGTACACGTTTGGCGGCGCGAACGCCGCGAACGAGGGCACCTGGACGTACAAGGTGGAGGCGACGGACGGCGAGACCAACGGCACCAGCACCCTGTCCGACGCCTCCGACGCCATCAAGGTCGACACTTCCGCTCCCACCGCGCCGACGGCGACGACCACGCCGGCGAGCCCTGTGGCCGACAGCGGCGGCTGGTTCAAGGACACCGTCACCGTGTCGTACGGCGGAAGCACGGATGGCGCGCTGCTGGACACCTCCGCCGGCAGCGGCGTCGCCAGCTACACCGCGGAGCAGACGTTTAGCAGCTCCGGCACCCATTCGTACTCCGGCAAGGCCACCGATAACGCGGGCAATGTCTCGACGGCGACGACGGGAAGCTTGAAGGTGGACGCCACCAACCCCACGGTGGCCATCACGGCCGGCTGCCCGACGGGGCAGGTGATCCTCGGATCGTCGCAGTCGATCACGGTCACGGCCGCAGACGGCCACTCGGGGCTCGTCAGCGATCCGAGCGGCACGGTCACGCTCGACACGGCCACGGTCGGCGCGAAGACGAAGACCATCACCATCGAGGACAAGGTCGGCCACACCTCGCAGGCGGTGTGCGCATACAGCGTCGTCTACAACTGGAGCGGGTTCTTCCAGCCGATCGACAACAGCGGGGTCTACAACCAGGTGAACGCCGGCCGCACCATCCCGGCCAAGTTCAGCCTGGGCGGCGACCAGGGCCTGAACATCATGGCCGCGGGCTCGCCGAGCTCGGTTCAGGTCGCTTGCCCCGCGTCGGCGACGGTCGACGCCGTCGAAGAGACCTCGACGGCCACGGTCAGCGGGCTCAAGTACGACCCGGTCGCGGACCAGTACATCTACAACTGGAAGACCCTCACCTCGTACGCCGGGACGTGCCGCCGTCTCACCGTCAAGTTGGCGGATGAGACGACCCACACGGCGCTTTTCAAGTTCACGAAGTAGCGAGCGCCTTCATCAGCATGGGGACGGCCGCCTTCGGGCGGTCGTTCGTCGTTAGACGCGGGACGAGCCGCTTCCGCGGCCGCGCCGCGCGCTCTCGATGGGCGTGTCGGGGCCGATCATGCACCTCTGACGAATGATCTAGGGTTGCTCCGCATGTCGCCCGAGGACGCCAAGACCCTCATCGAGATCGCCGTCCGCCGCTTCCTCGACGAGGTGCCGGCGCTCGCGCCGCTGAAGCTCGTCTTCGGCGTCGAGCTGCGCGGCCGCGGCGATGTCCAGATGTACCGCGTGCAGCTGCCGGGGCCGCAGGTCACGAAGGGGATCGCGGAGGACGCGCGCGTGCGCGTCGAGATGCCGCGCTCGTTCTTCAACGTCATGGCCAGGGAGGCGCACATCGCCGACTGGCGCGAGGCCTTCACGTACGGTCAGGCGAAGGCGAGCGGGGTCGGCGAGATCA
>JALZJA010000270.1 GCA_030860005.1 Actinomycetota bacterium | reverse complement strand
CGAGGAGGCCATGACCGAGACGCTCCCTCCAGCGGCGCCCGCGTCGAGCAGCCGCTTCGACCTCGGCGGGCGCAGCCTCCGGAGCCACGCCGCGCGCGGCGTGATCATCAACGGCGCGTTCACGACCGGCCTGACGTTCCTCGGCTTCGCCCGCGGCTTCATCGTCGCGGCGCTGCTGACCCCGTCCCAGTTCGGTATCTGGGGCATTCTCGCGACCGCGCTGATCACGCTTCAATGGCTCAAGCAGGCGGGCATCGGCGACAAGTACATCCAGCAGGACGAGGACGACCAGGAGCTCGCCTTCCACAAGGCCTTCACGCTCGAGCTCATCGTCAACGTCGCGCTGATGGTGGCGCTCGCGCTGGTCATCTGGCTCCTGGCGATCGCGTACGGCCAGGACGAGCTGCTGGCGCCCGGGTTCGCGCTCGTCGCGGTGCTGCCGGCGATGACGCTCCAGGCGCCGCTGTGGATCCTCTACCGGCGGCTGCACTTCGCCCGCCAGCGCGCGCTCCAGGCCATCGATCCGGTCATCGGGTTCGTCGTCACGATCGTGCTCGCGGCGACCGGGGCGGGCTACTGGTCGCTCATCATCGGCGCGATCGCCGGCGCATGGGCCGCTGGGCTCGCGACCCTCGCGTTCTCGCCCTACCGCCTGCGCCTGCGCTTCGACCGACCGACCGCGCGCGGCTACGTCGGCTTCTCAGCACCGCTGCTGATCGCGACGGCGAGCGGGATCGTCATCGGCCATGTGTCGCTGCTCGTCTCGGAGTCCGCCGTCGGCCTCGCGGCCGCCGGAGCGGCCGCGCTCGCCGCCAGCATCTCGATCCTCACCAACCGCGTCGACGAGATGATCACGGCGACGCTCTACCCCGCGGTGTGCGCCATCCGCGACAGGACCGAGCTGCTCTACGAGTCGTTCGTGAAATCCAACCGGCTCGCGCTCATGTGGGCGATGCCGTTCGGGCTCAGCCTGACGCTGTTCGGGCCCGACCTCGTGAACTTCGCGCTCGGCGAGAAGTGGCAGCCGGCGATCGAACTGCTGCAGGTGTTCGGCGCGATCGCCGCGTTCGGCCACCTCGGCTTCAACTGGGCGGCGTACTTCCGGGCGCGCGGGGAAACCGTGCCGGTGGCGATCGCCGCGGTCGTGACGGCGGTCGTCTTCGTCGCGCTCGTCATCCCGCTGACCTACGCGGAGGGGCTGACCGGGCTCGCGATCAGCATCACCGTCGCGAACGCTGCCGGGTTCATCGTCCGCATCGTCTACCTCCAGCGGCTGTTCCCGGGCAGGCCGCTCGCGCGGCTCGCCGTACGCGCGCTGGCCCCGGCCGTGCCGACGGTCGGCATCGTGCTCCTCGCGCGGGCGATCGAGTCCGGCCAGCGCACGGCCGGCACGGCGATCGTGGAGATCACCGCCTACCTCGTCGTGTTCGCCGCGGCGACGTGGGCGCTCGAGCGCGACCTCATCCGCGAGGCGCTCGGCTACCTGCGCGGCGGCGGCGCGCCCGTGCCGGCGGGCGCCTGAGTCCGCGCGGCCCGCACGTCGGCGAGGAACGCCTCGTGCACGCGCGTGTCGCGCCCGAGCTCGGGATGAAACGCGACCGCCAGCAGCGGACCCTGCCGCGCGACGACCGGATGACCCTCGAGCGTGGCGAGGATCTCGACCTCGTCGCCGTGCGATGCGATCCACGGCGCGCGGATGAAGACCGCGCGCAGCGGCGGCCCGTCGAGCCCGGCGACGTCGAGGTCGGCCTCGAACGAGCGCACCTGGCGCCCGAAGGCGTTGCGCCGGGCCTCGATGTCCATGAGCGCGAGGTGCGCGCGGTCGAGCATGATGAGCCCCGCGCACGTGCCGAGGATCGGCGTCCCGGCGGCGGCGAGCTCGCGCACCGGCTCGGCGAGCCCCTCGCGCTCGATCCCGAGCGTCATCGTCGTGGACTCCCCGCCGGGGATCACGAGGCCGTCGAGACGCTCGAGGTCGCCGGGGACGCGTACCTCGCGCACGTCGGCGCCGAGCGCGCGCAGCGTTCGCGCGTGCGCCGCGAAGCCGCCCTGCAAGGCGAGCACCCCGATGAGCTGCACCGATTGCCTACCAGCCGCGCCGGGCAAGCAGCTGCTCGGATCCCAGCGAGCGGGACTCCAGCGAGTCCATCGCCAAGCCGAGTCCCTCCGACGCCCGCGCAACGCGGGCGGGGTCGGCGAAGTGCGTCGTCGCCTCGACGATCGCGCGCGCGCGCATCTCCGGATCCTGTGACTTGAAGATGCCCGAGCCGACGAACAGGCCCTCGGCGCCGAGCTGCATCATGAGCGACGCGTCGGCCGGGGTCGCGATGCCGCCCGCGCAGAACAGGACCACCGGCAACCTGCCCGCCTCCGCGACCTCGCGCACGAGATCGAGCGGCGCCTCGAGCTGCTTCGCTGCGGTCGCGAGCTCGCCGCCGTCGAGCGTCCCGAGACGGCGGATCTCGCTGGTGATCGAGCGCATGTGGCGCACCGCCTCGACGATGTCGCCGGTGCCGGCCTCGCCCTTGGAGCGAATCATCGCGGCGCCCTCGCTGATGCGCCGCAGCGCCTCGCCGAGGTTCGTCGCGCCGCATACGAACGGGATCCGGAACAGCCATTTGTCGATGTGATTGCGCTCGTCCGCGGGCGTCAGCACCTCGGACTCGTCGATGTAGTCGACCTCGAGCGCCTCGAGCACCTGCGCCTCGGCGACATGGCCGATGCGCGCCTTGGCCATGACGGGGATCGTGACCGCTTCCTCGATCGCCTTGATCATGAGCGGGTCGGACATCCGCGCCACGCCCCCGTCGCGCCGGATGTCGGCGGGCACGCGCTCGAGCGCCATGACCGCCGCGGCTCCCGCGGCCTCTGCGATTCGCGCCTGCTCAGCGTCGACGACGTCCATGATGACGCCGCCCTTGAGCATCTCCGCCAGGCCGGCCTTGACGCGGAACGTGGCTTCGTCTCTCACATCTTCAGAGTACAAGGCGCAGGTCCCACGGACCCGCGCCCTACTTCAGCTTGAAGGCTTTGATCCGGTCCGCGTAGCCGTCGGCATCGCGGGCGTAGACGCCGTAGGCGAGCGCCTGGACCATGCTCAGCAGCGCCGTGTGCGAGCGCACGTACGCCGGGCTGTTCGACGAGTAGTACAAACGGATCTTCGCGAGCTTGGCGACCTCCGACAGCGTCGCATCGGTGATCGCGATCGTCATCGCCTTGCGGTGGCGCGCGAGCTTCATCGCGCGCACGACGAGCGGGTGCGGTCGGCCGGCGGACAGGCCGATGACGAGCGTCTGCTCGTCGATGCGGCTCAGGCGCCCGAGCGCCTCCTGCGACGGGCTGGCGACGATCTCGGCGCGCAGGTCGAGCAGCATGAGCAGGTGACGCAGGTACGAGGCGAAGAACGCCATCTGGTCGGTGCCGGCCACGAGCAGCCGCGGAGTCGTCGCGATCGCCTCGATCGCGGCCTCAACCTCGGTGCGCGACACCTTGCGCGCCGTGTCCTCGACGTTGACGTGATCGGCTGCCAGCAGCGTCTCGAACTCGTTCTGGTCAAGCGAGAACAGCGGCGCGACCGGGCCTGGGCCGCCGGCGGGCAGCGACGTCGCGTGGCGGCGGCGATATTCCTCGCGGGCGGACTGCTGCAACTCGGGATAGCCCTCGAAGCCGAGCGCCTGCGAGAAGCGCACGACCGTGCTCGAGGATGTGTTGGCGCGGCGGGCGAGCTCCTCCGCCGTCTGGAAGGCCACCTCGTCGAGGTGGTCGACGATGTACTGCGCGACGTCCTTCTGCGAGCGCGAGAACTCGTCGAAGCGCGCCTGGATGTAGGTGGAGAGCGACTCGGGGGTCGTCGTGGCAGAGCGCTTCATGGGCGACACCCTGTTTCGACGGGTCCGCCCGCGTTCCTTTTCCAGTGGCGTTGAGCGCTTCGAACAGCGCCTGCTCAAAAACGGCGCGCCCGGTGCAAGGCACCGGG
>JALZJA010000524.1 GCA_030860005.1 Actinomycetota bacterium | reverse complement strand
GAACGGGATCGTCCGCGACGCTCGCGGGTTGGCCTCGATGACGTAGAGGCGCCCGTCGAGCGTGACCGCGTACTGGATGTTGATGAGCCCGACGGTGTTCAGGCCGAGCGCGATGCCGCGCGTCTGCGCGCGCAGCTCCTCGAGCATCTCGCCGCCGAGCGAGTGCGGCGGCAGGACGCACGCGCTGTCGCCGGAGTGGATCCCGGCCTCCTCGACGTGCTGCATGATCCCGCCGATCCAGACGCGCTCGCCGTCGCAGAGCGCATCGACGTCGACCTCGATCGCGTTCTCCAGGAAGCGGTCGAGGAAGATCTCCCGCGCCTGGCTTGCGCCAGAGGCCGTGGCCGCCGGCGCGGTGCGGCGCAGGTAGTCGGCGAGATCCTCGCGGGAGTAGACGATCTCCATCGCGCGGCCGCCGAGGACGTAGCTGGGCCGCACGAGCAGCGGGAAGCCGACGCGCTCAGACGCCGCCAGCGCCTCCTCGACGCCGAGCGCGGTCGCGTACGGCGGCGCCTGATAGCCGAGGCGGTGAAGCAGCGCGCCGAAGCGCCCGCGCTCCTCGGCCAGGTCGATCGCGTCGACGCTCGTCCCGAGAATCGGCACGCCCGCCGCCTGCAGGCCGGCGGCGAGCTTCAGCGGCGTCTGGCCGCCGAACTGCACGATGACCCCCTCGGGCTGCTCGATCTCGACGACGCCGAGGACGTCCTCGAGCGTCAGCGGCTCGAAGTACAGGCGGTCGGAGGTGTCGTAGTCCGTCGAGACGGTCTCCGGGTTGCAGTTGATCATCACCGCGTCGCGCCCGCTCGCGCGGACGGTCATCGCCGCGTGGACGCAGCAGTAGTCGAACTCGATGCCCTGACCGATGCGGTTCGGCCCGGCGCCGAGGATGACGACGCTCGGCCGCTCACCGCGCCTGACCTCGTGGGTGGGTGTGCCGTGCTCCCAGCCCGAGTAGTAGTACGGCGTCTCGGCGGCGAACTCGGCGGCGCAGGTATCCACGGCCTTGTACGTGCGGCTGCCGCGAAACGCGGCCTCAGGATCATCCGCGAGCGCTTTCAGCTCGCGCAGGAACCACAGGTCGATCTTCGTGCGATCGTGCACGACCTCGGGCTCGGCGCCCGCGCGGAAGGCCGCGAGCAGGACGTCGTAGCGGTCCGGGCTGGGCATCTGGAGGCTCGCGAGCAGGTCGTGCAGCGGCGCGTCGACGAGCGGGGTCGCGTCGAGCTCGCGGCTGCGCATCGCCTTCGCGAACGCCTGGCTGAACGTGCGCCCGATCGCCATCGCCTCGCCGACGGACTTCATGTGCGTGCTCAGCCGCTGGTCGACGCCCGAGAACTTCTCAAAGGCGAAGCGCGGCCACTTCACGACGACGTAGTCGATCGTCGGCTCGAAGGAGGCCGGCGTGAGCCGCGTGATGTCGTTGTCGATCTCCTCCAGCGCATAGCCGACCGCCAGCCGCGCGGCGATCTTCGCGATCGGAAAGCCGGTGGCCTTCGAGGCCAGCGCGCTCGAGCGAGAGACGCGCGGGTTCATCTCGATGACCATGATCTCCTCGGTCGCGGCATTGACCGCAAACTGCACGTTCGAGCCGCCGGTCTCGACGCCGACCGCGCGAATGACCGCAAACGCCTGGTCGCGCAGGCGCTGGTAGAGGCGGTCGGGAAGCGTCTGCTGAGGCGCGACCGTGACGCTGTCGCCGGTGTGGACGCCCATCGGATCGACGTTCTCGATCGAGCAGACGGTGACGCAGTTGTCGTTGTGGTCGCGCATGACCTCGAGCTCGAACTCGCCCCAGCCGAGCACCGACTCGTCGAGCAGGACCTGGCCGATCGGCGATGCATCCAGGCCGCCGCGGACGATCTCGCGGAACTCCTCCGGCGTGCGCGCGATGCCGCCGCCGCGGCCGCCGAGCGTGTAGGCGGGGCGGATGATGATCGGCAGGCCGATGTCGATCAGCGCGTCCTCGGCCTCCGCCTCGGTGTGCGCGATCGCGCTGCGCGGCATCTTCAGCCCGGCCTGCTCCATCGTGGAGCGGAACCTGTCGCGGTCCTCGGCGCGGCAGATCGCCTCGTAACTCGCGCCGATGAGCTCGACGCCGTGCTCGGCGAGCGTGCCGCTCTCGTGCAGCTCCTTGGCGAGGTTGAGCGCGGTCTGGCCGCCGAGCGTCGGCAGCAGCGCCTCGGGCTTCTCGCGCGCGATGACCTGCGCGACCGGTCCCGCCAGCAGCGGCTCGACGTATGTCGCGTCGGCGAACTCCGGGTCGGTCATGATCGTCGCCGGGTTGGAGTTCACGAGCACGACCTCGTAGCCCTCCTCCTTGAGGACCTTGCAGGCCTGCACGCCGGAGTAGTCGAACTCGGCCGCCTGGCCGATGACGATCGGGCCCGAGCCGAGGATGAGGATGCGGTTGATGTCCTCGCGGCGAGGCATCAGGCCGCGGCCCCGATCTGGGCCAGGAAGCGGTCGAACAGATAGAGGCTGTCGTTCGGCCCCGGCCCCGCCTCGGGGTGGTACTGGACCGTGCCCCCGGGCACGTCGCAGAGCTGTAGTCCCTCGACCGTGCGGTCATAGAGGTTGATGTGGCTGAGCTGCGCCGCGCCGAAGTCGGTCTGCCAGCGCACCGGCTCGTCGCCGGCGATCGTCCGTTCGCCGCCGGGCCCGACGACCGCGAAGCCGTGGTTCTGCGACGTGATCTCGATCTTGTGAGTCTGCAGGTCCTTGACCGGGTGGTTCGCGCCGCGGTGGCCGAAGCGCAGCTTGAAGGTCTCCAGGCCAACCGCGCGGCACAGGAGCTGGTGGCCGAGGCAGATGCCGAACGTCGGCTTGCGACCGACGAGCTCGCGCAGCGTGTCGACGATGTAGTCCAGCGCCGCCGGGTCGCCCGGTCCGTTGGCGAGGAAGATCGCGTCGGGGTCGTTTGCGAGCAGCGCATCGGGGCTCGTCGCACACGGATGCAGCTCGACGACCGCGCCGCGCGCGACGAGGTTGCGCACGATCGAGGACTTGATGCCGGTGTCGATCGCCGCGATGCGCGGCCCGGAGCCCGCTCCGTGAACGGTCATCTGCCGCGGCGTCACGACGCGGGCGAAGTCGGCGCCCACCATCGACGGCTCGGCGGCGACGAGGTCGCGTGCATCGGACTCGCTGCACGACGCCGGGAAGACGCCGCCGCGCATCGAGCCCGCGTCGCGGATGTGACGCACGAGCGCGCGCGTGTCGACCTCGCTGATCGCGGGGATGGCGCAGTCCGTCAGCCAGTCCAGCCAGCCGCGCTCGGCGGTCGGCGCGTCCTCGCCGTTCATCGCCGCGCGCATGATCACCGCGCGCGCCCAGACGCGATCGGACTCCATCGCCTCCTCGCAGACGCCGTAGTTGCCGATGTGCGGGTACGTGAACGTGATGATCTGGCCGGCGAAGCTCGGGTCGGACACCGACTCCTGATAGCCCGACATGCCGGTCGTGAACACGACCTCGCCGGTGGCGGCGCGGGTGGGATCGATCTCCCCGCAGGCGATGCCGTCGAAGCGCGTCCCGTCCTCCAGCAGCACGTAGGCGGAACTCATGCCGCCGAGAGCAGGATCGAACGTTCTCTGTAGGCCACGGTCCCGGCGGCCACCGTCAGCAAGACCTTGCCCTGCAGCCGCCTGTCGGCGAAGGCGCAGTTCTCCGAGCGGCTCTCATAGCCGCTCTCCCCCACGACCAACTCCGCGGCGAGGTCGACGAGCACGAGGTTCGCCCGCTCGCCGACGGCGATCTGCGGGGTGAGCAGGCCGAGCAGTCCCAGTCCCGACGTCATCTTCTCGAGGACGAGCGCGAGCTTCAGCGCGCCGGGCATCACGAGCGCGGTGTAGACGACAGCGAAGGCGGTCTCCAGACCCGTCGTGCCCATCGGCGCCTGCTCGAAGGGCACCTCCTTCTCGTCGCGCGCGTGCGGCGCATGATCCGTCGCGATGCAGTCGATGACCCCGCTGCGCAGCCCCTCGACAAGCGCCTCGCGATCGGCGCCCGAGCGCAGCGGCGGGTTCACCTTGCGCCGCGTGTCGAGGCTGCGGACGTCCTCGTCGGTCATCGTCAGATGGTGCGGGCTCGCCTCGCACGTTACCTGCACCCCGCGCGCCTTGGCCGCCGCGACGGCGGCGACGGACTCGTGCGCGCTCAGATGCTGGAGGTGGATGCGACCGCCCTCGTAGCCGGCGAGCGCGCAGTCGCGCGCGACCATCGTCGACTCGCTGACGCTCGGGATCCCGGCGACGCCGAGCAGCGCGCTGACCTCGCCCTCGTGCATCGCGCCGCTGCGCGACAGCGACGGGTCCTCCTCGTGCAGCGAGAGCACGCCGCCGCACAGGCGCTGGTACTGCAGCGCGCGGCGCATGACGCCGGCGTCGACGACGGGCCGGCCGTCGTCGGTGAAGCCGGCCGCGCCCATCGCGCGAAGCTCGGCCATCTCGGTGAGCTCGCGGCCCTCCTGGCCGCGCGTGATGCAGGGCATGAAGCCGACCGGCACGCGGGCATCTCGGGCGGCCGCGTCGAACAGCGCGCCGAGCACCGGCGCCGAGTCGACGACCGGAACGGTGTTCGGCATCCCGATGAGCGCGCAGTAGCCGCCGGCGGCGGCCGCGCGCGTGCCCGTCTCAAGATCCTCCTTGTGCTCCTGGCCCGGCGTGCGCAGGTGCACGTGGGGGTCGACGAAGGCCGGGAAGAGGTGGCGCCCGGCGCCGTCCACGAGCTCGACGCCGGGCGGCGCCGCCAACGTGTTCGCGGCCGCGATCTCGGCGATCTCCCCGTCGCGCACGAGGATGTCGTGGAGACCGTCCAGGCCGGTGCGCGGGTCGAGCACGTGGACGCCGTGCATGAGCAGCGCCGCCGGCCGCGCGGGAGAGCTCACGAGGCGCACCTCGGAGCGCCCGACGCTCGGCGGCGTGGGCTCGGACGGCGTCATGCGAGCTGCGGTTCGGTCGGCCGCCGCACGGTGCGCCCGTCGCGCGCGCCGGCGAGCACCTCGTAGAGCACGGCCATCCGCACGACGACGCCCGCCTTGACCTGCATCGTGATGACCGCCTGCGGCGAGTCCACGACTTCCCCGGAGAGCTCGACGCCGCGGTTGACCGGCCCGGGGTGCATGAGCACCTGGCGCGAGCCGAGACGGCGGCCGTTGATCTGGTACTGGGCGGCGTACTCGCGCAGGCTCGGGACGAGCGCCTGGTCCATGCGCTCGTTCTGCATCCGCAGCGCGTAGACCACGTCGGCCTCGCGCAGGTCGTCCAGCTCGTAGCGCACCGTGCAGCCGAGCGCCTCGATCCCGCGCGGGATGAGCGTCGGTGGTCCGCAGACCGTCACATGCGCGCCCATCTCCTGGAAGGCGAGGATGTTCGAGCGCGCGACGCGCGAGTGCGCGACGTCGCCGACGATCCAGATCGAGCGCCCATCCAGCGAGCCGAGCTTCTGGCGCAGCGTGTAGACGTCGAGCAGCGCCTGCGTCGGATGCTCGTGCTTGCCGTCGCCGGCGTTGATCACCGACGCCGGCGTCCAGCCCGCCACGAGCGCAGCGGCGCCGGCGTAGGGAGTGCGGATGACGATCGCGTCGGGCGAGTGCGCGGTCAGCGTGAGCACCGTGTCCTTCAGCGACTCGCCCTTCTCGACGCTCGAGCCGCTGGCGGCGAAGTTCACGACGTCGGCGCTCAGGCGCTTGGCGGCGAGCTCGAAGGACGAGCGCGTGCGCGTCGACGCCTCGTAGAAGAGGTTCAGCACGGTGCGCCCGCGCAGCGCGGGAACCTTCTTGATGTCGCGGTCGGACACCTCGGCAAACGCGGCGGCGCGGTCGAGGATGCGCTCGATCGCGTCGCGGTCGAGGTCCTCGATGGAGAGCAGGTGCTTCATACCGCGGCCCGCCTGTACTCCTCGATCGTCACGCTGTCCTCGCCGTCGGTCTCCTCCAAGCGGACGTAGACGCGCTCGCTGCGCGCGGTCGGCAGGTTCTTGCCGACGTAGTCGGGGCGCAGCGGCAGCTCGCGGTGGCCGCGGTCGGCGAGCACGGCGAGCTGGACCCGCGCGGGACGCCCGTAGTCGAACAGCGCCTCGATCGCGGCGCGCACGGTGCGCCCGGTGAAGAGCACGTCGTCGACGATCACGATCGTGCGCCCGTCGACGTCGAAGTCGAGCTCGGTCGCGTGCACGACCGGCGAGCCGCCGCGGGTCGTGACGTCGTCGCGATAAAAGGAGATGTCGAGGTAGCCGAGCGGCACCTCAATCCCATGCAGGTCGTGCACCAGCTCATGCAGGCGGGCCGCAAGGACGGCCCCGCGACGGTGGATGCCAGCGAGCGCGAGGCGCTCAGGATCGCCACCGTTCTCGACAATCTCATGCGCGATGCGCGTCAGCGTTCGCCGCATGTCCTCGCAGTCGAGGACGACCTTCGGGTCTGGCATGGTCTGTCGCGTCCTTCCTGGCCTCACGGGACCGGGTTAAAGGCACTGATGCTGCGAGCCTAGCAGCGGCGCCGGCCGGCGTGGCGCAGACTCATCGTCATCTCATCGCCGTTTCCTAGCGTGCGCAGCCATCCCCACGAAAGGAACGTCATCCCCATGTCATCACGGTTGAAGAAGACCCTGGCCGGCGCCGCTGCGCTGGTCGTCCTCGGCGCCGGCGGCGCGGCGATCGTTCAGGCCAGCAGCGACGGCGAGGGCTCGGTCACGGGCCCGCAGGCCGACAAGGCCAAGGCCGCGGCGCTGCGTATCACGAACGGCGCCACCGCCAACGCCGTCGAGCGCGACGGCGAGAACGGCGCGACCTGGGAGGTCGAGGTGACCAAGCCCGACGGCACGACCGTCGACGTCCGGCTCGACGAACGCTTCGATCTTGTCGTCGTCGAGGGCGACGACGACGGCTCCGAGTAGGAGCGGGGTCGGCTTTATCGCAGCGCTTCACGGGCGAAGCCGCAGACCGGCTCCGCCCGTGTATCGCGCCGTGCCGCTACCGGCGGAAGCGGTCTGAGAACACGTACTTCACCTCGCAGCCGCGCGTCCGGTTGCGCTCGAGGAAGTTGACGCGCACCTTGTCGCGCCCGCTGCCGCAGCTGACCGTCGCGGCCGGTCCGGCGGTGGCGACGTTGATGAAGTCGCGACCGCTGCCACCGAACGCGCGGTCGCGTCCGAAGCCGGCGTTGATCGAGTCGTTGCCCGCCCCGGCCGACAGCCGGTCGGTTCCGGAGGCGCCGTTGAGGTGGTCCTTGCCCGTCCTTCCGTAGATGCGGTCGTTGCCGAGGCTGCCCGACAGGCTGTCGCCGCCGGTGCCGCCGTCGAGGCAGTCGTTGCCGCGCCCGCCGCTGACGGAGTCATTGCCGCCGCGGGCGAGCACCCGATC
>JALZJA010000519.1 GCA_030860005.1 Actinomycetota bacterium | reverse complement strand
GCAGCGGGGGCTCCGACGCCCGGTGAGCTGCAGGCGGTGCTCGGCGAATGAGTGGCGGTGCGACGAGGACGCCGAATTCGCCACGCCGCCGCCGGGGCGAGTCGATGCCGGTTCAGGCGCTTCCGGCCGGGACGCTGCTTCCGATCAGTCAGCTCGGGATCGATGGGACGGTCGTGCTCGAGGACGGCTCGTTCTCGCATGTGATCGCGTGCTATCCGCGCAACCTGCAGACGCTGACTGCTGACGAGCGCCTGGCGACGTTCTTGAACTTCCGCAACATCGCGGCGTTTCAGGAGCGCGGGCAGTCGCTGCAGCTGATCGTCGAAGGCGATCGTGTCAAGACGGCGGCGCATCTCGCGTTCGTCGACGAGCAGATCGAGAAGGTCTACGGCTTTCGTCCCAGCGCGGTGAGCGCCGTCGCGGCGCAGCAGCTCAGTCGCGTGCAGCGCGCACGCTGGGGGCTGTATCAGATGCTGCTCGAAAGCGTGCGGCGCGGCGCGACGGAGGGTGACTTCACGCCTCGTCAGCGCGTGTACATCGTCATGCGCTACCGCCCCGAGGATGACGCCGAGACGTCGTGGCGCGACGTCATCCCGGCGGGGCTGCCGGGGTCACGGATGTCGCGGCGAAGCGCCGCCTACTGCGCTACGCGGCGCATGGCTTCGCGTCGGCTGCGCGATCACCAGCAGCTCACGCGGTTGGCCGAGATGCGCGCGCGTGAGCTGACCGGCTATCTCGCGCGCGACGGCATCACCTGTCGCGTGCTGGACGGTCCCGCCGTGCTGCGCTACGTCAGCTCGAGGCTGAACCCGACATCGGTCAGCTGGGATCGCGTTGAGACGACCGACGCCGATGACACTGTGCTGTCGCGCTTTGACGACGCGATCGAGGGCAGGGACGCCGAGCAGGCGGCGCTGGCGCTCCGTGACCTCGTTGCGAGGAGTCCGCTGGATTTCCGGCGCTACAGCGATCACGCCGAGATCGAGCAGGACCTCGTGCAGGTCCTGTATTTCACCGGCTCGCCGTCGATGACGCGGACGTTCTGGACAACGGAGCTGATGAACCAGCCGCTGCCCTACACCCTGACGGTGCACGTGCACGGCCTCGATCGCGTCGCGATCGCCGACGAAGCCAAGCGCCTTCATCACCAAGCGATGCGCGAGATCGAGCGCGAGGCCGGCAAGGGCCGCAGCGATGCCAACACCAGGGCTCAGGCGCAGGCGCATGCCGCGCTGGCCGAGCAGATGGCGCAGGATCCGCTGGCCAACCTGACCGACATGAGCGTGTACCTGGCGTTGCGTGCACCGGGTCCGCGGCCCGACAAGCACGCGCTCGCCGCCGCGGCGTACAAGGCGCAGAAGACGGTCGCGCGCGCAACCAGCGGCGGGGCGCTTGATCGCGGCAACCGCCTGCAGGAGCAGCTGTGGCTGTCGACGCTGCCGCTCGCGGCGGACATCGCGCACCGCACGCTGCGCGTCGGTGTTGAGCATGCCGCCGACTGCTTTCCGTTGATCGGCTCGACATGTGGCAGCCCGAGCGGGGTTCCGCTGTTCGTCGAGCCGGTGTCCGGTCAGGTGCAGTACCTCAACCCGTTTGACCGGGCGCTGACGAACTCGACGATCGTGATCGCCGGCAAGTCCGGCGCTGGCAAGACCGTGACCGCCAATCGGCTTGTCGCGCAGATGGTGGCGATGGGCGCGCGCGGCTTCTTGTATGACCGCGCCGGGCACTACGAGCTGCTGGCCGATCTGATCCCGGCCGCACGCGTGATCCGGATGGGCGCCGACGACGGCCACGTCATCAACCACTGGGACGTCGCCGATCCCGCCAGCGTGCCGAGCGCGAAGGTGAGGTTCTTGCTGCGCCTGCACGAGACGCTGCTGCGCCGCACGCTGTCAAACCACGAGCGCAAGGTGCTGGCGGACTCGATCCGTACGACCTACAGCCACTGCGCGAGGACCGGCAAGGTGCCGCGCGAAGGCGAGCTCGTCGAGCTGATGCGTGCCTCAGTGCACTACGAGGTGTCCGGCGGCCGACCGGGCGTGATGGTCGACGCGCTGCACGCGCTGATCTCCGAGCTGTCGGAGTTCGTCGCCGGTGGCACGCACGCGGCGATGTGGGACCGCGAGACGACGCTTCCGGCCGACGCGCCGCTGCTGATCTTCGACTACAGCAGCGTCGATGAGCAGAACCTGATCGCGCTCGTGTTCGCCAACATGGAGTGGACGCGACGGGAGGTCGAGCGCGTCGACCGCCAGGCCCGCAGCAGGCCGATCGAGGGCGCCGTCTTCTATGGCCGGTCGATCGTGGGCCTGGATGAGGGCTGGTCGTGGGCGCAGGTGCCTGTGCTCGCTGGCGAGGTGCAGACGTGGGGGCGCCAGGGACGTGGGATCGGAGCGGCGTTCATGGTCGTCTCCCAGGATCCCGAGGACTTCGAGGGCGATGCCGAAGCGGTATTGCGCAACGCGTCGATTCGGATCTTTCATCAGCTCGACAAGGCGATGCTCGCGTTCGTGCGCGACACCGTCGACCTCAGCGCGGAGATGACGGACTCGCTGAAGGCGCTGCGCAAGGTCCCCGGCCGCTACTCCGAAGCGCTCGTGATGAACGGCCCGCGCGGCGACGGTCGGGTGTGCGCGGTCCTGGGCGCGCACGAGTACTGGGCGTTCACGTCTGAGCCGCGGATCGACGTGCCCAGACGTGAACGCGCGGTCGCTGAGCACGACGGCGACGTGTGGGCGGCGCTCTCACAGCTGGCGGGCGAGGGGATCCCGAACGCCGAGGAAGGAGCCGGGCAATGAGCGGCGCGGATCGCGCGCTCACGCTACGAAAGCACGCGCCCCGGCCGGGGTTGCTCGAGTCACCCCGGCGCGCCGCGCGCTGTGCCACGAGGCTCGCCACCCATGGGATCTTCGCGAGCGCGCTGGTGCGCTCGGCGCCCGGCGGGGTCGTGACGTTCGCCGGCGTGCAGGGCGGCGCGGGCGTCTCGACGATGACGCTGCTCCTCTGCCGCGCGGTGACCCGCGCGAGTGACCGTTGCGCGGTCGCGATCGACGTCGCGGTGGGCACCCGCGGTGGCCTGGGCGGGCTGGCGGGTACGTGGTCGCAGACGTCGGCGGAGAGCACCGCTGAGCTCGTCATCGCCGGGGGAACCCTGGCACGCCCGTACACGCTGACCGAAGACGGTGTGCACATCATCAGCGACGAGCCGCAGGCCCCGATCGCCGCCGATCAGATCGCACGGCAACTGCTGGGCGAGACGGCGGCAGCCGTGCAGCGTCACGCCGCCGACCACGAGCTCGCCGCGATCGCGCGCTCGTATGCACAGGACGCGGCGCTGGACGACCTGGCGGGCGTCAACCCCGCCACACGACGCGCAGCGCTTGAGAAGCTCGTGCGCGGCGCACGCGCCCCGCACAGCCTCGTTGCCGTCGACCTCGGCCTCGCCGATGGCGAGCTGCTCGGCCAGCACGCCGGCCTGAGCGACCTGCACGTCTGGGTCATCGCCGCGCGCCGCGACGATCTTGAGGTCGCGCGGCGGCGGCTGGTCACGCATGACATTGCCGCCGAGCGCGAGCTGGTGGTCGCGTGGCTTCCCGACGGGCAGCGTGTCGGTGCGCGCGGGCTGCGAAGCCTCGGTGAGGCACGCGGCTGCCCGGTTGCGCGGCTGGCGCGGTTTGATCGCGCCAGCTCGTGGCCGGAGCGCGAGCGCGCGTGCCGATCGGCATTGGAGACGCTGTGCGGACAGCTGGATTGAGCCGCCGCCCGTGGTGGGCGCAAGAGCGCCCCGACCGCGACTTCGTGCTCGCCTCTCTGGCCTTCGCACTGATCGCGACGGCAGCCATCCTTGCGGTGGCGCTGGTCGTGTGGTCGTTCGCGCCAGCGTCGTGGCAGTCGCTGATCGCAGACGAGCAGCGCACCGACGCGACGGCGCTGACGGTCGTTTCGCTGTGGGTCAACAACCTGCTGATCTGCTGTGTGCCGGCGCTCGCCGGGGTGTTTGCGCACCGCCTGGTCAGCCGCGGCAGGCGCGGGTGGGCGTGGGTTGTAGTCGCCGTCGCGGCGCTGGGCGCGACGCGGTCATTGCTGATGATCGGGCTGGTCGGCGGGCTTGACCCCACCTGGCTGGCAGGCGCCGCGGTCTGGTGGATCCCTGAGCTCGCGGCACTCGGCGCGTGCTGCGCCGCGGGCTGGCAGGCGTTTCGGCTTGCCGACCCCGAGGGTGTGTCGCGGCGGCTCGCACACGCGCTCGTGTTCGCCGGCGCGACGCTCGCGCTCGCTGCGGTCGTGGAGGTCGCGTTGACGTGATTGCGTGGCGCCCGTTTGCGATTCTGATCGGCTGCGCGCTGTTTCTCACGGCGCTCGTCTTCGGCGCCGGGATGATGACCGGCACCGACGGCCTGCGCGAGATGTGGGCTGAGATCCGCCCGTACGCGATCGCGGCCGCGGCGATCGCGCTGCTCTCGCTGGCTGCAGTTGTTGCGATGGTCGTGACGCGGCTGCGCGCGCGCAAGCGGCGCGAGATGGCGCGCTACCAGCTCGTGCTCGGCCAGGCCGACGAGGCCACCCACGACGAGGTCGCGGCGGCCGCCGAGGCGCTCGTGCAGGCACTGCGCTCGACGCTGGTCGAGCGGGTCGCCGGTGGCCAGCCGTGGCTTGCGATCGAGTCCTGGCACGTCGCGCCCTCGACGCCTGGGGAGACCGGCAACGCGCTGTTGATGGTGCTCTGCGAGCCGGTGACGCTCGAACCGGCGCTGGCTGCGTTGCGGCGCGCCTACCCCAACCTGACGGTCCGCTGCGACCCCGAGACGGGGGAGCCCAGGCGCTACGACGCGCCGCGGTTTGAGGCCGCGCACGTGCTGCGCGTGCGCAAGGCACGCGACTGGGTGCTGCCCGTCGGCGCCTCGAGCGCCAACAGCGATCACTCGAACGCTCGGTCGGTGATGGCGACCGTCATCCGCCAGCAGCAAAAGGTCGGCAAGGACGGGCTGGTCAGCTGCGTGCGCTGGTGCCTGCAGCCCGCCGACGAATCCGTCGACGCGCTCGCGGCTCGGCGGCTGCGGCGCATGGCTGACAGTACGCAGCAGCACAACTCGGCTGTGAGCGCCGACGTCGTCGAGGCGCAGCGCAGCGGCGGCGGCGCGCTGTGCTTTGTCGAACTGCAGTCCGCGATCCAATCAGCGCCCGGCAGCCGGCCGGCCCGCTACGGAGACCTGCAGGCCGTCTGCCGGCTGCTGGTCAGCCCGGCGCTGTCGATGCGCGGCGTCAACACGTTCATCGAACGCCAGATGGTCATCCGCCAGCGCCTGTACCGGCAGCGGTGGGCGCGCGCGACGCCGCCGATCCTGCCCGATCAGACCGGCGCGACGCTGTGGTTCACCGGCGAGCTCGGACTGTTCATCGAACTGCCGTCGCTCGGCAGCGAGCACGACCTGCCACTCCTGCGCAACACGGTCCCCTACCTGCCCGCCCCGGCAGCGCTTCCCCGCGGCCAGCACCGCGGGCTGCCGATGCCCCCGACCCCCGAAGAGCACGCCCGCGGCTTCAAGACGCGTATCGAGGTGACCGCCGATGACGAGGAACTCGTCGAAGGCGAGCTCATCAGCGAGGACGCGTAGATGGCGACCGCCGCGCCCGCCTACCGGCCTCTGCTGCCGCCGGGCCGATCGGACCCGATGGTCGACATCGGGATCGCGCCCCCGAGGGTGCGCTGGTCACTGACACACGAGGACCGCAAGAAGGGCGTGATGATCGCCGGCGGGCAGGGATCGGGCAAGAGCGCGACGTTGCAGAAGATCGTCGAGGGCGACGTGCTGTCGCCCAACACGGCGACGATCGTCTTTGACATGAAGGGATCGCTCGCCGAGCGGCTGCTGCGGATGATCCCCGCCGACCTGCCCAAACGCTACTTCGATCACTCCGCGCAGATCTGGCGGGAGGGCACCAAACGCGTCTGGTACCTCGACCTCGCCGACCCGGCGTTCGGCCTGACGCCGCTTCATGTCGAGCCCGGCTGGACGCTCGCAGGGCTTCCCAACGAGTTCGTGCGGATCGCCGGGATGGTCGTGCACGCGCTGATGGACCTCTTCGAGGACCAGATCTACCAGTCCTCGCAGGACATCATCGAACGCTCCGTCATCGGCACGATGGCGATCGCCTCCTTTGAGCACAACGAGCGCCACCGCAAGGCCGCGACCAACCCCGAGCAGCACGGGTTCGGCGGCTCGTTCGAGGTGCTGCACAAGATGCTCGCGCCAACCGACCGGCTCGACCCCAACGCCGGCGACCGCCGCGCCGGGCCGAAGCCCAACCCGTGGCATCAGGCCGCCGGACGCGCGTGCCAGCAGATCCCCGGACTTCGCAACGCCGCCGAGATGCTGCTCTACGAGCTGCCCGCGCTGGCACGCAACAACCTCACAAAGCTCGAGGACCGCATGATGCCCGCGGCCAACAAGCTCGGGCCGCTGGTGACCTCGCACGCCGCCGTGCGCGACTTCGTCGGGCATCCGTCGCGGCTGTCGCTGCGCTCGGTGATCGAGGCGCACGACATCCTGATCATCAACCCGCGCACCGACATCCTCGGCCAAGACAGCCCGACGATCCTCGTCAACTTCCTCGTGCACATGATCGACGCGCAGCTCGACCGGCAGATCAGCATGCACGAGCCAACCCGTCCGCGAGTCAGCCTGCTGATCGACGAGGCGCACACCGTCATCACCAAGACGCTGATGCAGATGACCAGCCGCCACCGCGAGGCCGGCTTCTGCGTCGCCGCCGCGACGCAGTACCTCGCGCAGATCGGCGCGTCGATCAAGAGCACCGGCATCCACGACTACGTCATCGACGCCGTCGCGAACCTGTTGCAGACCAAGATCTACTTCCGCATGGCCGACCCCGTGGACGCCGAGGCGGCATGCCTCGTGGGTCGGCCCGTGCACGACTCGATGGTCCGCGGCGACCCGGTCAGCCAGGCAAGGATGGCGATCAACCCGGCGTCGCTGATGGCGCTCGAGGACTACATCGCCAGCGCCCGCGTGATGTCCAACGGCCAATGGTCGGCCGCCCCCGGTGCGACGACGGCATTGGGAGGCACAACGGCACTGCCGGTCTTCACGCACCGATCCATTGCTGTGCCAGCGCTACACCTGATCGCCACGACGTGGCGCGACCTTCACCACGCGCGCATGCGCGAACTACTCGGAGACGCCCAAAGGTCGGCGGCCATCCGCGATGCGCCGCCGCTGATACCCGAAGGCCTCGGCGGTCCGGCCCAGGCGCCGCCGGTCGATGCGCGCGACCGCGACGAGGCAGCGCAGGTCGCGCGCGACACCGTTGGACGGCAAGGCACCCGGCCGCGCGGAGCGACGGACGCGTCCACGCAGGAGTGGCACAGCGTACGCCCGTCCGCCACGGACGATGCCCGGAGCGTGAGCGATCAGCCGCCGGTATCCGAACGCGAGCCGCAGGACGTCGCCGTCGGCGGCGCCCGCGTCGAACGAAGCCCGCCACGCTCCGCGCCTCCGATCGCCCCAGCGATCGAGCTGTTCGACTGGGCGATGCGGCCCACGGACCGCCCCGCGCCGCGCGAGGACCTCCCCGCCCTGCCCGGCGTCGTCGCAGACGCGGTCGCCTACGCGGCCTCGGTCGAACAGCTGACAGCACTGGGGGAGTGGAAGAACGCCGCCGACGGCGCCATCAAGGACGCCGAAGCGGCCACGCGCGCCGCGCGCTCAGCAGCGGCGCTCGAGGCGCGCGCCGAGGGCATGAACGAACAGAAGATCGAGGCGGCCGCAGCGACGGCCGGCAACGCCGCGAGACGCCGCGAGCTCGCCAAGCACGCCGACGCCGCATGGCAGCGCGACATCGCCGCCGTCACGCTCAGCACGCAGGAGCAGCACATCCTCGAAGTCCTCGCCCGCCTGCCGCTCAGCGCACCACCCGTCATCGCCGCGCTGATCAACAAGCGACCCAAGGAACGGCGACTCAGGCAGCTGATCCGCGAACGACTGCACGACCAAGGGCTGATCAGCGCAAGCGCGTTGACGCTCGAACGCCGAGGCGGCCGACCCCCGACGGTGTACGCCGTCAGCGCTCGCGGCCGCGAATGGCTTCGCCTCGAACACCAGAAGCTCCGCGGCGACCAACCGCCGCCGGACTACCTGCGGCCCGACCGCAACCTGCCCGCCCCCGGACGCGGCAGCACCGTGCCGCACACACTCGCCGTGCAACTCGTCCTCGGCGCGCTACGCCAGTTCGGCGGCACCGACGTCAAGACCATCTGGTGGACACCGATGATGCCCGGCGGCCGCCTCGACGTCGGGATGGCGCACACCGACCGCCGCGACAAGCACATACGCCTGGAAGACCTCACCGGCCGCGTCGGACTGACCGTGATCGGTGACGCCCTGTCAGCCGCCCCGGGCGTCGTCGAGCCAGACGTCACCGTCCAGATGACCGGCCACGTCGCAGGGCAACGCCGCTCGCTGTCGATGCTCCTGGAGATCGACCGCACCGACCGCGCCTCCTACAACACCGAGAAGCTGATCGCCTACGACCACTTCCTCGCCGGCTGGTGCGTGCGGACACGGGCGTTCGCCAGAGCCAGGCCGCTCGTGGTCTTCGTGGCACGCTCACCGAGGAGCGCGCTGCGCCTGCTCGCCCGCGCAAGCGACGTCATGACCGTCGGAGTGGGAATCAGCGGGCACGATCGCCAGACCTACCAGTACTACGGCCGCACCCACACCGCGTTCACATGCATCGACTGGATCCTCGGCGGCCAGGCCTACGCACTGCGCATGGCACCCATGCCACCCGAAAGACGCGACGACGCGCTGCTTGTCGACGCCGAGGCGGTTGCGCTGCTGCCCGAGGCATGGTGGCCCAAGAAGCCGACCAGCGCCGCTGGCACGCCACGCTGAGGAACCCTCCTGCTCGTCGTCCAAGGGAGCACGAGGGTGCGAGCGCGGTCGCTATCGCTCCGAGCCGGAAGTGATCACCCGCGCGGGCGGGGCCGTCGCTATCGCTTCTCGGCGGAGTAGAACTCGCGCCCGTCGTGCTCGCTTCACGGAGGAGCGGCCCTCCAGCCTGCCAGTTCCAGTTCCGCTCGTCGCGCGCGAAGCGGGAGCGCGCGCGGCGCTGCTGCTCTTCTACAGGGAGCAGCGAGAGCCGTCGCGCGCGAAGCGGGAGCGCGCGCGGCGCTGCTGCTCTTCTACAGGGAGCAGCGAGAGCTCGCTTCCGCTTCCCGCGGCTGCGGACGAGATGCGCTCGTCGCGGCGCGGAGGTGGTCAGGCGATCGGAAGGTTCGCCTGGATGTCGATCACAACGTTGTCTCTGACCTTGAGCGCGCCCATCAGCGCCTTGAACGGGGTGATACCGAAGCTGCGCTGACTGATCGCGAGGCTGCCCTGGACCACGCCGGAATTAGTGATCTGGAGATCTACCGCGACGGTGTTGTTCCGGCCAGCGATGGACAGTGCGCCGGTAACGGCCATGCGGTTGCCGGTGATGCGTACGGCGCTAGACGTGAACGTGATCGGTGCTCGCCCGAGCACCTTGTTAGCGATGCTCTTCTCGATCTCGCGGTAATCGCGCTCCGTCAATGCCTTCTGGCCACCCGTGCCGCTTCGGACCTTGATCGATTCGGGGTCGGCAGTCAGCTTGATCGATGAGTTGTCGCCGATCGCGACGGTCGAGCTCCAGCTTGTGACCTCCAGAACGAGATCGTGACCGGCGCTCGCAGCTGCGCCTTCGCGTCCGGTACGGATCATCAGGGATCCGCCGCTCGGTCCGACGACGTACTCGCCCGCCGGGCTTAGCGCCGCCCCGCCGCGATTCTGCAACGGCGGCTCGAGACGCGATGGTGCCTCGGCGACGACGTCAACGGTCGCGGGTGGCCCGCTGAGGATCTTCTCTAGTTCGGTGCGTATCTCCTCAGCGAAGCCTGCGCCGATCTTTGCGCTCTGCGTCGCCCACGCCATTTCGCCGCGCGGGGTCTGCACAACCACGAGATTCTTGCCGCCGTTCTTCCAGAACAACTTGCCTTGACGGAAGTCACATCCGGCGATCTCACGGAGCGCGACGGATACGGTGCTCGCTCTGGGTTTCCCGATCCCGATCTTCGTCCGCGTCGACGTGCTCACCTCCAGCAGCCGCTCATTGGTGAGCGCAAGCACAGATTGGTAAAAGACGGTGGCGTTAGAATGAGCCGCCGACGCAGGGACCGTAGTGAGGACGCGCTCATGCGGCCCAAGGAGTGCATGCAGCGCATCTAATGTGGAGACTCATGTAAGTGGTTCTCCCATACCATGTAGTACTGATTCTCTTATAATATTATAGCTCGGGTTCAGGGCCGCCGGACGAGGAGGAGCGCTGACGCGCAACGCTATCGCTTCGCCTGCCAGGATGGATGACCATGCCTTGATCTCATGTCGGCCCCGCTCGCGTCGGTGTGCAGATCCTCGAAGAACCTTCGCTCCGCGGGTGAGGGACGGGCGATGGCGGCGAAGAGCACCCCAACGCGGAGGAGGCGATGTCCAGCGCGGCGGCCTGTACTCCGGAAACGGCCGGTGCCCGGTCGTCAGGACTTTGAGTGCGACCCCTCCTCCGCGCTAGACGCCGACCGGCTCGAGCGAGCCAATCAACTCCGTAGCACTCATATCGCCACGGATGCCGACCCGAATCGGGTCCCACGTGCGCTTTGCCGCGGACCTATGGTAGAAAGCATCAAAGCATCTATCTCTCCGTAGCGGAGGGCGCCGTCAACACGCCGCCTCCACCCGGGTTTACGACTTGGAACGCCCGGAGCTCGAATGGTACATAAAGTACATAACCAGTATGCCATAAACACCCTTGCGCCTTCGATGAATGGGCCGGCGTGGCCTTAGCGAACTTCGACAAGTGCTCGCTCGGCGGCACTGCGTACCCGGTCGTTATGGGCATTGGCCGCCAGCTCGTCGAGCACCGGGCGAGCCCTAGCAACTCTTAGCTTTGCGAGCGTATGGATCGCTGCATTCGCCTTCCAGTAGGCCTCATCGGTCGCGGCTTCGAGCAGTTGGTCCACTACCTCCGGTCTTGGCTCGGCAAGGAACATACAACCCTTCGCCGCGTACTCCCGCAGTTCCGAGTCGGATAAAGCCGCAGCGAGTGCTGCTTGTGCCTCATGAGTCCCCATGTGCCCAAGAGCCATAGCGCCCCAGGTCGCGCCCGGATACTCAGGAAAGCGCGTGCCGTCCATGACCGACACGAGCAAATCTACGACAGTCGGATCTCCACTCTTTCCAAGGATCTCGACGATCTCAGACGCGATATTGGGCGCTTTCTCAACGGCCATGTCGACCTCCCGCGGCAGCACCTCGACGAGCGTGGGGACGGCGGTCTGGCCCATGGTCCGCAGTGCCGCCACCGCCTCGCCGTACCGGGGCATGTTCAGCAATCCACGCCCTTCGCGCTCGTTGACCTCCACCTGCTCGCGCATGGTCTGCAGGTGGGCGTGGACAGCCTCCGGTCCCTGCAAGCGTGGCTTTCGGGAAAAGATGCCCATGGCGTCCTCTCAGCGGTTACTCGTTCTGACGTTCATGCCCACAAGAGTTCGCATCGCGCTTTCGGCGCCGCGACGTCCTGATCTCTCACGGGCCAAGAGCTGCGCCTTCTTGGGTTGGAACTCTTCATCGCTAATCTAATCTAAGCACGCCATCGTCTCTGAGCCTGGCAAACCTCGCGAGTTCGTCAGCGCTCGACGCCGGCGAGATCACCGCTGTTGTCGTTGAAGCACGAAGTTCGGGATGTGGTCGTATGGGACGCCGGAGGCGTGTAGGAACGCGCTCGCCCGGTCGATGATCTCGAGGTAAAGAGGGCTGCGGCTGTCGGTGTCGAGGTCGGTTGCCACGTACAGCGCGCCGGCGATCGCCCAGCCACCGACCTCTGCGGCCGCCTCCAGCAGTTCCGTGCAGATCCGGTGCTCGAATTCGGTCCACTCCGGACTGCCGGGGAGAGGGAAAGTGGTTCCCATCAAGTCGACCGCCTCCAGGAGATAGGTCGATCCAGGGGGTTCCACGGGCGGGGGAGGCGGCAGGTGCTGTCCACCGGGCACCAGGTAGGGTCCGCCATACTGTTCCCGACCGATTCGGTCCAGATCCCTGCGGCGCGCTGGCGAGATCAATGGCTGGGGCTGGTGTCGGCGCTTCTCGGACATGCTTTGGACGCTCCGCTGCTTTCGTCGGTCGCCTGCCGTCGGTTTGGAGACGAAACCTCGCTCGGTGTCTGTCGGGTTTGGCGATCCGCCGACCGCGTTCCTGTCGCTGTGAGTGACACTATCGTGCGACGATGGGCATTGGCCTCAAGGATGCTAGACCGAGTCATTACGCCCGCGCGGATGGAACAAGCAACGATCGCGCAGAGGGGGAAGCGCTCCAGCGAGGAGGGTTAGAGCACGCGGGTGCGACCGTCGTAATCACGACTGAGTAGGGAGCGCTGCGGCCGGCTCCGACCACGAGCCACGAAGCCGACCCCGACAAGCAACCAGAAGGAGAGCTCAGATGGCCACCTGCCGCAAGCACAACCTCTCGACCTAGACGTGCAGGGTCTGCAAAGGCTCGGGTCGCAGATCCCAGATAGGGGGAAGCTCACCGTGCACCTCGTGCAAGCAGGGACAGGTCTACCCGAAATGTGGGAAGCACTGGACGTAGCACGTCGTCGGCAAACACTCGTTCGTCGACGCAACGGCGAGTGGCATCCCAAGCCCTTGTGGTTCCCGGCCGGGCCGGGTCGAGAACTCGCGTCGAGAAACACGACGGATAGCCTCGCCCGCGCGGTTGTTCTCGGTCCCAGCTCTCGAGGCTGACCAGAACCCCGAGTAGCTGTCGGCTGGGACGAGCTTGAGACGGGATCCGGCCGCGGCGCCGGTTCTTGCTGACGGCTTAGCCGCCGGCTTGGTTCCACGGTCGCGAGCGCCCCCCGGTCGGTCACGCGTCGACGTCGAGTAGTTTGAATGCGCTTGTGGTCCGTACGAGTCGTCGCAAGAGGTTTCAAGAGGCGAGCAACCCTGGCCGTTCGGACGTGAGTGCGAGCCTTCTCAGGGCGGCGCGTTCCCGCCAGCTCCGGAGACAATCGGAAGCGCGGGCGCGACCGTTATCGCTCTTGCCGCGGCCCCGCCATCGGTCCCGGCGCGAAGCGAAAGCGCGGAGTTCGGGTACCAGAGCGACGGTCCCAGAGTGCTCGCTCATGATTGCGCCACTGTCGCTGGCCGGCCGTCGCGAAGGTGCCGCTGTGTGACTCCTGCGGCCACGGACCGGCGGCGGCCGACGTCTCGTGGCGCGGCCGGGTCAGATGTCTTGCGGGGCCGCCTTGAGCGATGGGTTCACAGCGCGGAGGCGACGAGCCCGGCGGCGATCGCGATTGTCGTCGTCCACGCGAGCGCGCTCGCTGCGAGCGGCAGGTCGAGGTCGTAGGCGTGCGCGACGACGAGCGTGTTGATGCCGACCGGCATCGCCGCTTGCACGAGGTAGGCGCATGCGCACAGCAGCCGTGGGGCCGTCGAGCGCGAGTTCGGACGGCTCAAGCACGAGTGGGCGCTCCTGCCGCTGCGGGTGCCCGGCATCGAGCGCGTGCGGCTGCACGCCGACCTGACCATCCTCGCCAAGCTCGCCTCTGCCCTCGCGTGTGCGCGAGCGGTGCCGATCACATGACGGACCGGCACCGCTCGCACGCTGATGGACCGGGTGACCGCCCAGACCGCCGGAACAGCAGGAGAACGCCGCAAGGCGCAGCCACATCGTTGCAGGCACGCCGGATGCGTCCGGCACCCATGCAACCATCGTCACGACCTCTCGGGCTTTGTTGTCCTGTGACCGCAGGCGGCCCGCGAGAGAACAGGTAGGAGACCAACATGAAGGTGAATCCGTTCCACTCCAAGCTGCCCGGCACGAGCGTGTATCACGACAACAACCAGTGCACGGAGGGCAACAACATCGAGGACAAGAACCGCGTGAGCGGTACTGGCGGTCTGCCGAAGTGCGATCACTGCAAGCGCCTCTGATGGAAGGTCACTCCCAGTAGGGGGCGGTCGGCTCGGCTCGCGGTCGATCACTGACCAGTACCGGCGACGGTCGGCCACGGGCAGACCGTTCTTCATGGCAATCGCTAGTGGCGCGATCGTCTCGGCCAGGAACGTATGCAGGCGCTCCTCGTGTGCAGCCAGCCGGCGCCAGCGTTGACGCGCCGTGCGGTGCTCGTCGTACGAGGCGAGCACCGTGCGGGCGTCGTCCAGCAGCTGCGCGACCGCTAGTCGCTAGCGACGGCGTAGCCGTAGAAGCTTGAGAGGCACGACAGGCGCCGGGCGATGCTCGCCGGCGCCTGCACCTTGCCGGAGCGTTGCGCCTGCTCGGCGAGCTGCCGGGCCCACAGCGCGATGTCGTGGCGACGCGCCTGCAGGGGATGCAGCTCGCGCTGGGCCCACCACTCGTACAGGCCCTGAGGTCGTTGTAGTAGGCACGACGCGTCTGCGCACGGCGGCAGTCGACGAGAAAGGCGCTGGCCAGTCGCCGGAACGCCGAGCTCGCCGCGCGGCAACCGGGCGATGGCGGCGGCCGGCAACGCCAGCGCCAGCACTGGGCGAAGGACATCCAGGTCGCCGATCTCGGTCACGACGGGCCCGCCAGACGGGCGCAGCGACAGCGACTGGTGGGGGCATCTCCCCTGCCTTAGCGGCGGCGAGGATAGCGTCCTTTATCCACGCGGGGAGGGCACGCCTGCACGGCGTTGAGGACACGGATCTGCGCGAGGCGGCCTGCGCTCGGTACGGTCGCCGCTGATGGAAGCCGAGTACGCGCTGCAGCGGTTGGCAGACCACGCCACACGACTCGAGCACCTCGAGGCGCCGGTGGCAGCCGGCGTCTACGCCTACTTCCTGGCGGACGGCGCCGAGCTTCCCGGCGTGAGCAACCCCGGCGGAGGCCCCGTGTACGTCGGCGTCTCGGGCAACCTCGCCGAGCGCGAGTTTCAACACGCACTTCCTCGCCGGCCAGACCGGATTCTCAACCCTGCGTCGCTCGGTCGGTGCGATCCTCAAGAACCAGCTGAATCTGCGCGCGCGGCCCCGCGGCACCGGCACCAGCAAAACCAACTTCACGAACTACCGATTCGACGACACCGGCGAGCAGCGCCTCAGCGCGTGGATGCACGAGCATCTACGCGTCGCCGTCGAGCCCGTCGCGGAGCCCGACGCCCTGGAGCGCGAGCTCATCGCGCGGGCCTGCCCGCCGCTGAACCTCAAGGGGTGGCTGAACCCCGAGGCGACGACCATCCGGGCGCTGCGCAAGGCGTGCGCGGATGAGGCCCGCCGCGACCACCCCCGCACATGACCCCGTCGAGAACGGCGTCGCGGCGGCAGCGCGCCTAGATCGTCTTCGGATCGTGGTAGTGCGAGCCCATTGCCTGCGCACGATGGACACCACCCGACATACCGGGGGGAACCGGGTTTCCCCGCGGTGACCGGGGGTCGAGGATCCGGTCCTGGGTCCCGAGCGTAGGGTGTAGTCCTTAAGCTGGCGTCGGCGCTACTCCAGCGCTGCGAAGCCATCGAGCTGCAGCTTGGAGCGGTAGCGAACCCACGGGTCCGCCTCGTAGGACGACCACGTGCCAGGCGATTTGCCGCGGGCGGGCAGAAGACGATCGTCCTGGCGTGTCACGATCGCCGCCATCACCCGCGTGGACAGCAACGCCACGACCGCGTCTGGATCGCGCTGCTCACCAGTGAGAAGGTCGTTGACCACCAATTCGCGTGGATAGAGGTGTTCGATCACGAGCCCCCAGCCGCCCTGGGGCCTACGTCCGCCGTGCGTTTCGTACCAAGCCTGAGCGCCGGGCGACCACGGATAGGTCTTGGGGTACTTGCTCGCTACTAAGGGCCTTGGGAGGCGCGGGCGCTCCCAGAAGAACCACATGGCCTCGCGTACGAGGCGGACCGGCCCCGTCCGACGTGGGTTCTCAGGTGACTCACGCGCCAGGACCCCCCGGCTCGCCTGGAGCACCAAGAGGATCGCCTCGGCGGCGGCGAGATCGTCGTCGGGCCCGAGAGCGCGCGGGCGGCCCGGCTCCGGATCTGTGGAACGCGCGTCACCTCGCCGATCCACCTGGCTAATCGCTCCGCTGACTGCCGTTTGGGCGTATGGCGGCCAGTGGCTCAGGCTCGTTGGTCATGCGCTACATGATGCTCCCTCGGCCGGGGAGCGGGGAACCGCCGAGAAGTGCATTGGTCGGGGGTGGGGCTGCCTGGCACGGATCCGTCGCGGTCGTCGGGTACAACTCCCGCGTCGTCCGCTGTTCGCTTGGGGGCCGGGCAGGGACTCATCACCTCTGGCCGGTCCCCGTCGTTCCGTCCGCCGTGCTTGCCACGATAGTCACGAGTTCTTGCGGGGCCTGATGATCCTGCGCAAAGGGGGCTCGACAGCGGACTAGCGACGACGATTGGAGTTCTCAGATGAGCTATGCGGTAAGGGCCGACGCGCCCGATCACGCTGAAGACGTACTGGAAGAGATCCGCCAGGACATCTCCGCGAGCGACAGCGACCCCGAGGAGGCGCGCGAACGCCGCAGGGTAGTGCTCAACGCCGCCTCGGACTTCGACGGCGCGCTGCGAACCTTCAAGTCCGGTTCGGTCGCCCACGCGGACGTGAACAACCCCGTCAGCGACGCTGACGGAGGCGTCGTTCTCAATCGACAGGTACACAGCACTCTGGGGCCAGACAGCGACAAACAGGGCGGTCCGGACGCAGTCATGGACGACGTCCGCCAGCACGTGATGCCGGTGGTTCGCGAGACCTACCCCAACGCGAAAAGCCGGCTGATCAAACGCGCGATTGTCATCAAGTTCAACGAGCCCAACGTGGATGGCGTGGATCCGAGCGTCGATCTTGTGGTCGCCCTCACGCGCAAGGACGCGGACGGGCTGTGGATCCCCAACCGCGACGCTGACGACTGGGATGCGTCGGATCCCGAGGAGCACACGCGGCTGCTGACCGCCAAGCCGAAGGCGCTGCGCGTGCACCGCGCGCGGGTGATTCGCATGGCCAAGGCAGCGATAAAGCACGACGCCACGCCGGCGCTGATCTCGTTCAACATCGAAGCGCTGGCGCTGACGCACATCACCGCGGTCCGCACGCTCGGCGAGTCGCTGCAGCTGTTCTTCGACAGCTCGGCGAGCGACATCGCGGACGGTCTGACGGACGACCCGGCCGGCGTGTCGGGGAAGATCAAGCTGCCCGACGGCATGACTCGAACGCGCTCGGCAAAGCGCCTGCGCTTCTTCGCAGAGAAGGTGCAGGAGGCGCTCGACAACACAGACGACCGCGGCACGGTGGAGTCTGCGCTGGCTGAGCTCTACCCCGAGCAGCTGCCCGACGCGCAGCGCTCGGCTAACGCGAAGCTTGCCAACGCGATCCGTCGCGGCGACACGAGTGGGATCCGCAGCGGCCTCGCTATCGCGCCGAGCGCCGTGCTCAAGCCCACGCGGTCATACGGCGACGATGGCGCCTCCTCGTAGCGCCACCTGGGAGCAGAACCTCCCGCTCCGCCTGCGCTTCGAGCGCGCAGCCCGCGCCGCGTACCCGAACATGCGCTGCACGACCGTCGGTCATCGCAGGTATGCGCGCGTCGCGTACATCGTCAGGGTTCCGGTGGCGGAGCACGCGCCGCGCCTGACCGAGCTGCACTTCCGGCGAACGAGCGCCGAGCCGGCGCTGACCAGGATCTACGCGGACGGGCCGATCGAATCACCGCATCGATATGCGCCGCACCCGAAAGACCGCCGGCAGCGCCCATCGCTGTGCATCTGGTACCCCAGCGATTCCCCCGACCTGCGCTGGGTCCCGAGCGACGGCCTGTTGTCGTTGATCGAGATGACGCGCATCCATCTGTACAAGGAGGCCTATTGGCGCGAGACCGGCGAATGGCTCGGCGAGGAGGTCCCCCACAACCAGCGCGCTCTCGCAAAGGCATGCTGAGCGCCGCCGTCAGCGCCGCAACCAACCATGGCGTCGCGGACTGGAAGGTCATTGCCGCGCTGATCGCGGCAGCGCTCACCTTTCTGGGCGTGATGATCACGCTGCTCGTCAACGGCCGACGCGCAGAGCGCGAGCGGCTACGAGCGCTCTACGCGGGCGGCTGGGCAGCCGTCCAGGCCTACAAGGAGATGGCATTTGCCGTCCGCCGGCGCAACGCCGATGACCGCGCAGCTGAGCGCGTCCGCATCTCCGAAGCCCTGCGCGACATCCAAAAAGACATCGCGTTCCACGACGCGCTGATCGGCCGCGAGCGCTCCGGCCGGGTGGCCGCCGAGTACCGGATCCTCGTCGCCAAGACCCGCGAGATCGCCGGGGCCATCGTCAAGCGCTCCTGGAATGAGGACCCGATCACGTCCGACCACGAGATGCACTCCCCCGAGATCGCCGCAGAGCTAGCCGCGCTCAAACCGTTCGAGGACAGCTACATGAACGCGGTCGCCGACGGCCTCGTTGGCTAGACGCCGTGCAGCATCGTGAGCACTCTCATTGATCGTCGTTCTACACGACGACCTTCACGCAGAGGTCAGCCCGACGATACTCCTCCTATGCGTTTGTCGCCTTCGGCGCTCAGCGACTTCTTGGCCTGTCGCCACCTCACCTGGCTCGAGCAGGAGCATGACGCCGGGCGTATCGAGCTCGTCGACATTCCCCGGCCGGATGCAGAGCTCGTTCGCGAGCGGGGCCTGCGTCACGAGGAGCGGTTCCGCGAGGCACTGATCGCCGCCGGGCACGAGCTCGTGCGCATCGACGGCGCGGACGTCGTTCAGAAGGTGACGCGCACGCGTGAGGCGATGTGCGACGGGGCTGAGGTGATCTACCAAGCGGCGTTCGCCGACCAAGACGGCTGGGTAGGATTTGCCGACTTCCTGCTGCGCGACGACAAGCCATCGGATCTCGGCACTCACTCGTATGAGGCCTACGACACCAAGCTCGCTAAGCACCCGAAGCCCTACTTCATCCTGCAGCTTGCCTTCTACACCGAGCAGATCGGGCGCCTGCAGGGCTGGATGCCGCGCGGAATGCACGTCGTCCTCGGCGACGGGGAGACCAACAGCTTCGCTTACGCGGACTTCTCGGCCTACGTCGCCCGTGTCCGGCGTGACTTCGTGCAGACAGTGCGCGAGGGCTTTACCCCGCCGTATCCCTATCCGGTGGAGCACTGCGCCTGGTGTCGCTGGTGGCGGCACTGCGCCGACAAGCGCCGCGCCGATGACCACCTCAGCCGCGTCGCCGGACTCGGACACTCGCAAGGGATAAAGCTCGAGACCACCGACGTGCACACGATGCGTGGCGTGGCGGCGCTCGCAGAGGGCGCAAAGGTGCTGCGGCTGGCACAGCCGACACTCCACGGCCTGCGACTGCAGGCTGAGCTTCAGGTCCACACCGAGGACACCGGCGAGCACGTGCGGCGCTTCTTGCCACTCGAAGAGGGCCGGGGCTTCTATCGGCTGCCCGCGCCGTCGGCGGGCGACGCCTTCTTTGACATCGAGGGCGACCCCTACTGGGGCGACGAGGGCCTTGAGTACCTGCTCGGCACGTGGACCGCGCAGAATGACCACGCCCGGATCTGGGCACACGACGAGCGCGAGGAGCGCGAGGCGCTCGAGCGCTGGGTGGACTGGATCACCGAGCGTGTAGCGGCCTACCCAGAAGCGCACGTCTACCACTACAACCATTACGAGCCAACCGCACTGAAGCGCCTGATGACGAAGTACGGCACCCGCGAAGCCCAGATCGACGAGCTGCTGCGCCGGGAGATCTTCGTCGACCTATACACGGTCGTGCGCCAGGCAATGCGCGTGGGCGAGCCGGGCTACTCGCTAAAGAACATGGAAGCGTTCTATCCGCTCGAGCGCGACGCCGAGGTGACCGAGGCCGGCGGGTCGATCCTCGCCTACGAGGAGTGGCTTGAGTCACGCGAGCAGGCCAAGCTCGACGCCATCGCCGAGTACAACGCCGACGACTGCCGCTCGACCCGCGCGTTGCGCGACTGGCTGCTGGAGGAGCTTCGCGACGCCGAGCGCCTCTTCGGGGCCGTGCTGCCCAACCGCGACGCCAAACCGGCCCGCGAGCTGAGCGAGCGCGCGGTTGAGCGCCAGACAGAGTTGGAGGAACTGCAGGCGCGGCTGACCGTCGGCGTCGACGAGCTTACGGATGACTCCGATGAGCGCGCTCGTCTTCTCATGTCGGAGTTGCTCGAGTACCACCGCCGTGAGAGCAAGCCAGAGTGGTGGGCGTACTTCGAGCGGACGGCAAAGACGCCACGCGAGCTGGCCGAGAACGACAGCGACGCCCTCGGCGACCTGACCCTTGCCACTGAGCTCGAACTCGTAGAGGAGAAGCAGTCCTCGATCTACCCGCTGCGCTTCCCGCCGCAGGAGCACAAGATTAGCGCTGGCAAGGCGATCGAGCCCGCGACCGAGCGCACCGTCAATGTCGTCGCCGTCGACGACGCGGCGGGCATCGTGTGGATCAAGCGCGCGAAACGGCTGCACGCCCGGCCGCTCCCGCGCGCCATCGGCCCCACCAAGCCCATCGACCACTTCGCCCACGAGGACGTCGTCCGTCGCGTAGCGCACCGGATTATCGACCGCGGCCTCGTGCCCGCTGGGGACCTCGACGCAAGCACCGACTTGCTGCTGCGCCGCCGGCCGCGCATCGCCGGCGTCCCGGCGGACACGCCGCTCGACCGCGACCGCGTCGCCGAGTATGTCGCCGCGCTGCAGGGCAGTGTCCTCTTCGTCCAGGGGCCACCGGGGTCGGGCAAGACGTACGTCGGCGCGCGAGTCATCGTCGACCTGTTGCGCGATGGGCTCCACGTAGGCGTAGCGGCAACGAGCCATAAGGCGATCCACAACATGCTCGATGAGGTCGAGGTGGTCGCGCACAATCGGCGCGTCTCGTTCGTCGGTCTCAAGAAGGGCGCGAAGGACCACCCCGAATCGCTCTACGACGGTCGCTACATCGTCACCTCCACGGACAACGACGACTTCCCGCCACCGAGCGAGGAGGTCCAGCTCATCGCCGGAACGTCGTGGCTGTTCGCGCGTGAGGCGATGCGAGAAGCAGTCGACGTCTTGGTGGTTGACGAAGCGGGGCAGGTCGCGCTTGCGGACGCGGTAGCGATGGCCCAGACCGCCCGCAGCGTCCTGCTCCTCGGCGACCCCCAGCAGCTCGCGCACGTCAGCCAGGGAACGCACTCGCGCGGCTCGGGCACATCGGTGCTCGAGCACCTGCTCGGCGCGCACGACACAGTGCCGCCTCAGAACGGGATCCTCCTCAACCGGACGTGGCGAATGCACCCGGACGTCTGCGCGTTCGTGTCCGAGGCGATGTACGACGGGCTGCTCAAGCCCGTCAACGCTTGCGTGACGCGGAGGGTTGCGGCGCGCGGTGAGCTGGGCGGCACGGGCCTGCGCTTCGTGGCCGTCGAGCACGAGGGCAATCGCCAAACCGCCCCGGAGGAGGCCGAGGCGATCGCCAGGATCGTCGAAGACCTGCTCGGCGATGGCCGCCTGGTCGGCTTTGAAGACCGCGACACCGACCGCGTCACGGTCGACGACATCCTCATCGTCGCCCCCTACAACGCGCAGGTACGCTGCCTGCGCGCGGCGCTGCCCGATCGCGCGCGCATCGGCACCGTCGACAAGTTCCAGGGCCAGGAGGCGCCGATCGTCCTGTTCTCGATGACAAGCTCGACCGGCGAGGAGGTGCCTCGCGGTATGGACTTCCTCTTCAGCAAGAACCGACTCAACGTCGCGGTGTCGCGGGCGCAGTGCCTGGCGATCATCGTTGCTTCCCCCGCGCTGCTAACCGCAAGCTGCAACACCGTCGAACAGATGCGCCTCATCAACGCGCTGTGCCAATTCGCCGACCTGGCCGCAGCGCAGGCGATGCGCGGCGAGAATAGCCTACGGCCGGCCGCTGAGGCCTTGCGTTGAGGGTGCCACGTGTGCGTCGGGTTGCGGTACAAACGGCGGGGACCGCGCAACGCATCGTGGGGTGCCAGGCCCGCGGTCGCGGCGACGGCACTCATAGGCGGTAGACTCATCGGCACCATCCGTGTTGTATCTGCCCGGTGGTCGGCGCGGAGGAAGTTCAGCGAGCATTCGGAGCTCGCCTCCGCGAACTCCGGGTGGACCGCGGAATCTCTCAGGAAGCGCTTGCTTCACGGAGCGGTCTGAACCGCACGTACGTGGGGAGCGTCGAGCGCGGCGAGCGGAACGTCAGCCTCGTGAACATCCAGCGCCTAGCCGAGGCGTTGGACGCCCCTCCCAGCGCGTTGTTCGATGCCTGATCCAGTCGTCGCCGCGATGCTCTATCGCTTCCGGGTCTTGCGGGATGCCGCAGGACTGTCGCCAGAGGAACTGGATGAGCGTCTGATCCTCGGCCCGGGCTGGGTTCGGCGCTTCGAGTCTGGCGAGGTGATCCCAGGCTTGGACGTGCTCGTCGTGATGCTGGCGGCTCTAAGGAAGGACGTCGGGGACCTCATTGAAGGCGTAATCGACGGGCTGGAGCCAGATGGGGCCACTGCGGCGGCCGTCGACCGCTTCGTATCTGCTCAAGAGGTCGGTGGCAATCTCGAGATCCGCTTCCGCTACGCCGCACACGATGCGGTCTACCGGCTGCCGGGCGCGAAGCTCGAGGAGTACGAGGAGGTAGTGAAGGTTCTCCGCGACGGGCTCGCTCGCCTAGTGAGCGGCGACAGCGACGAGCGAGCCGTGAAGACGGACGCTGTGGCGAGGACATTCCTGCGCGCCGTCCAGCTCTGGCCGCGGGCCAACCCTTCGGATCTCTGGTGGTTCCTGGTCATGAGGGCATTCAACGACCCGTTCAATCACCCAGCCGCGTTCGCGCGCCTGGACTTCGGGCAGAGCTGGAAGCGAACGGGCGGGTGGGCGCTCGAGGAGGTCCTGATCCGCCTCTACGGGCCAGCGTTGCGAGAGCATGGGATCAGGCTGTTTGTCGCGACAATGGAGGAGCGGCGGCGGTACCTACGCGAACTCGCGGTAGCGGATCGACTCGAAGCGGCCAAGATGGACGTACTCCTGGTCGGGCAGGACAGGGGCCGGGAGCGCTGTTTCGGGGTGGTCCACGTGAAGTCGAGCTTTGCCGAGCGGCGCACCGACGACGTGCCGATGAGCAAGGCACTGGTCGACGGTGGCTACTGCTCTCCGCTATGGACCCTGGACTGCAAGAGCGGGCCCGGCGCGGAGCCGAGGAACCAGGGTGAACTCGGAAAGCCGAAGGCAGCGACCGGCCCCGACCGCCGGAGCGCCAAGCGCAAGGACATCGAAGACGATGGCTACTTCTCCGCCTGCTTCTCGTACAACGCGCGAACGCACGAGACTCCGGCAGATCAGGATGCGCGAGGCCGAGTGATCGTGTGCGACTTCCGAGACCCCTCGGACGATGCGTTCACGCGCTTCATCCGATCCGAATGGGGAAGATTCACCACGCCACGCTAGGCGAGCTCACGCTGCCAACCAAGATGCCACCGCGAGCCTCTCGTTTGCGGCCGCCGTCTGCTCCTCCTCGATCTCGAAGCCGATGTACGAGCATCCGAGTTCGCGAGCGGCCAGCCCGACCGTACCTGATCCGGCGAACGGGTCGCAGACCACGACGTCGCTGCCCACGCGGCCCAAGGCGTCGATGCAGCGTAGTGGCAGCTCTAGCGGGAAACGCGAGTAGTGGGCTTTGCCCTTGATCCGCTCGTTTCCGAACTCCCACACACTGCCTACCGGGGGCGCCGTACGAAACCCATGCCTCTCGCTGCGCGCCAGGAGATAGATCGACTCGTGACGGCGGTGTGGACGCCGGCACCGGCCTTCCGGCATCGCATTCCGCTTCTTCCAGATCACCTCACCCCGATAAATGTAGCCGTTCTCGGTGAGGTTGATCACCAAGCGGTAGGGGAGCGCGAGCAGATTCCCGTAGCTCAGCCATCCAGCGTCCGTCTCGATGAACGCCTTCCGCTTGGCCCGAGGCTTGACGTAGGCCGAGTTCTCGTCGCCCAGTCCATCGCCGTCCGGGCCAAGCGTGCTGTACGTGCGGTCGTCGAGCCGCCAGTTGACGGGCGTGTTGTAGGCGTCGCCGAGGTTGATCCAGAGCAGCCCCTTGGTCTTGAGCTTAGGAAGCAGGGACGCGAAGAAGTCTCCCAACCCACGTAGGTACTCCCGCGGGTCGGCCTCGTTGCCCACGCCGCTTCCCATCCGCTGACCCCAATAAGGCGGGCTGGTGATCACCACGTCGAGGCTCTCATCTGGCAGCGCGTCGATTAGCTCGAACGCATCGCCGGAGATCGTTCGGTTTAGTTGATAGGGCCCGATAGTGGGTGCATCCGGGCGGGAAAAGATGGAACTCATAGTCGTCATCCTTGCAGATCGCGCGAAGGATGCATCTTGAGCCCGCGGGCGGTCGGAATACCGACCGTGCGTTGCGAAGCGGTGCCTCGCAAACTGCGGGCCGTGCCATCCCGAGCCTGTGCGTCCGGCGGGAGATGTCAGCCCGCCGGCCGGTCATGATCACCGCTCCCGTTAGTACCGAGGGGAACTGCCGTTCCCAAGCTGACCCTCGGGCGGCGGGCGGCGAATCTTGGCCATGACGGTGGGGGAGGGGAGACGCGGCGACACCTCGAGGCCAGTCGGCAAGTGCCGCAATGCGCGAGATGGCGCCTTGAGCTGGGTGAAGTCAGCGGTTAGGTGGTCATGCCGCGGGGTGGTGGCGGAATGTCGATGATCTCGACCGATCGCTCTGGCTACAGCTCGGCGGCGGCCACGCGTTGTCGTCGAAGACGCAGGCGACGAGCGAGCGCGGGCGCGCGGCACTGGGTGCGACCAGGCCCGCCCAGCCGTCGCGTCAAAGGTGCGCGCGACGGCTTGGGACGCCGGCCAGGTTCCGCCCGCGGGCCGCGGGGCATCTAGTCCGACGGCGGCCAGGCGAGTGTCGTCGCTGAGGTTCGCGAGCTTGAGGTCGATCGCCGAGATGTGGTGGTCGTGCGGGATGCGGCGCGCGGGCGGTACGCCGAGTTCGGCGAGGACGTACCACTCGGCGATCGCCGTGTCCGGCTCGTCGGCGAGGTACAGCGCGCGGACGACGCTCGCGCGCTGCCAGCGCCCGTCGGTCGCGACGGGGGCGCGCCCGAGCAGCGCGGCTGCGTGCGGGACGTGACGGATCCAGTCGCCGGCGACGGCGATCGCGTCGACATCCACCGCGGGCTAGTAGGAGACGCCGGGGTACTCCAGCTCGGCGATGAGCTGCGCGACGCGCCGGTAATCGCCGCGGCCCAGCAGCTCGACAGGCTTGTCATCGTCGAGCGCCTGCAGCGGGCGGTTCAGCCAGACCGGTATGCAGTCGGCGTCCATCACACGCGCAAGCCGATCGGTCATCTCCGCGAGCTCGATCAGGCGCTCCGCGCGCGCACCCGTGGGGGAGCTACGGCCGTTGAGCCAATCGCGCACGGTGCTCGGGCGCGCCCCCGTCGCCGCGGCGATCACACGATCGCTCAGATGCGCGGACTGGTGGACGCGTTTGGCCTCGAGGGCAAGCGGTATCACAAGATCAGACTAACTATCCGTCAGGATCTCGTCAAGATTCCGCAGCAAAGATTGCGATCTGCAGGCACCGGCGAGCGGCTGGTTGTGAGCGCCCAGAGCAGGTCCTCGTGGCCGTCGGTGCCGGCGGGTCGTGTGGTGATGTCCAGATCGCCGGCATCCGTCGCTAGGTTCCAGATCTCCTCGCGGGCGAGCAGCCGGGGATCGCCTGATGTTTCGGTTGCAATGCGCGACGTTCGCTGCGTCGCCGCGGCGTTCACAGAGCACCTGGGACGGCGATCTCGGCGGCCGCGCCTGCGCGGCCAACCCGCGACAGGCGCCTGACCGACAGCGCACGCTGATCACGCTCGCTCGCGTGTTGGGCGTTCTCACGAGGTCAGCGCAGCGGTGGGTCGGAGTTCAGGTGCGGGCGCGCTCCTCCATTGTTCTCCAGAACCGGCGTAGCTCGGGTCGGGTCGCGTGTTGCCATGCTGCTCGTCTTGCGAAGCGCGGGAGCAGTTCGCGCTGTTTGCGGCAGAACGCCTCGCTGAGTTCGACTCGGTAGGGGTGCTGGCCCTTCGGTGGGTACGGACACAAGCCCACCAGACAGCCGCTCTTGCATTTCTCGCCGGGTGAGTGTTGCGTTACGCCGGCCGTTTGGGTTGGCTGCAGGTGCTCTCTTCGTTCCTCGCTGAGGCAGAGTGGCAGTTCGTTGCGATTGATGCGGTCTAGGTTGTGTGCCCAGTCCTCGGCTGTGTCTCCTCTTTCGGCGAGCGTGAGCAAGATCAGGACGTCGGCCACAAGCTGTTGGGCGCGCCGGTCGAGGACGAGCCAGCCGGCCGATGGGGGTATCCACAGCGTTTGCATCGCGTGGGTTCGTTCGCGCTTGGAGCGAGAGCCGATCGTGGTCGCGATGCTGCTCTCGTCGATCCAAAGGAAGCGTTCTGGGTGCTCGCTCTGGAGCGCTTTGGCGACGAGCTTGCCCGCTTCGAGCACGAACGGATGCTGCGGTTTGCCGTCGTCGCGTCGGGTCCAGCGCTTGACGACCGCTTGGGGGTCGCGCCGCTCTGTGGGGTCGCGCGACGGCGGCAGCGTTCCCGAAAGCGCCCACAAGCCGAGCGCATGCAGGAGCGTCAGGCGCGAGTACCAATACTCGGCGCTGTGAAACATCTGCTCGGCGCGAGCTGCGAGATGGCTGCGTGCGTTCGCCATTTCGTAGGGGTGCTGGGGGCGCCGGTTGGCTGCGTATTTGAATCCCTGCGCGAGCGCCGCCTCGAGAAAGAGCGGCATGTCGTTGCCTACGTGCCTCAGCCATTCCTTGAGGTGCCCTGCGGCGGCATCGGCCTTATCGGCGGATCCGATGAGCATCGGCAGGAGCCACGCCTGGACGGTGGCCGAATAGCGGTCCTCCGAGTCGGTCTGCACTTCGTCGACGTCCGCCAACCAGGCGCTGATGTCCTTCTGCGGGAAGCTGTTCTCGAGCTCGGCGAATGCTGTTTGGCCCCCGTTTCCGATCTCCTGAGCGCCGGCGAGACGGATCTGGTAGTTGTCCTCCTTGCAGCAAATTCTGTACAGCTGCAGGTAGAAGTTGACCGCCTCAGAAACCTGCTCACGCAGGAGTGCGATGGCATCCTTGACTGCGTTGTCTGCTGCCGGTGCCGGGCTTTGCTCAACTTGGCGAAGCGCGAGTTCGATGTCCTCTTCGACGTTGCGAGAAGGCGTTCCGCCGGGGTATGCGAAACGGAGGCTCGGCTTGAGGCGTTCGGCGATGTCCGGAGCTTTCTTGGTCACTTCGTCGATCAGCTTCCGAACGCGGAAACGCACGACGTCGTCCGAGCCGTGCTTGTCCTCTGTCAGGCGGCGAGCGGCGTCCCCGACGCGGGCGACGGCGATCATCTTCGCGTCGCGTGACGCCTCGTCCCAGGAATTCGCTTCAGCCCACGCCGTCACGAGCTCCTCCAGCGCTTCGCTGTGATCCGACTCCCTGTCGACGCTGTCGACCTCGACCGCCGCCGTCAGCAGCTGCAGCCTCTTCACGTCGGTTGGAGCCGATCGCGCGGCCGTGCAGAGCTCCGCCCGCAGCCACGATCGCCACGACAACTGGGGTTCGGACCCAGCGACCGTTCGCGCGGCTTCGTGACGGCGGGAGAACATGCCAAGCGCGATAAGCAACTCGCGGCCGGGCGCCTTGAACGCCTGCTTTCTGAAGGCCTCGTCCTTCAGAGCCTCGCCTACGAATATCGAGCCGAGGTAGGCCTGCATCGTGCTGTGTGGGAAGCGCACGCCTTCTCGTCGTGGCTCGATTAGCCCCAGGCGAACCCCATTGCTGGCCGCCACCTGCATGTCGACCCTGAGGTACTTTTTCTTCTCGGTGCTGACGTCCGCGACGCCGCCCGTGGTGCGTTTGTCCAAGGCTTCGCGCAGTCTGGTCTTGAGGCCTTCCTGCAGTGTGGGATAGACCGGCTTCGTTGACCCGGCAGGCCCGTCGGATTCTGGCGTCTCGAACATGTTGAACGTCACCTGAAGGGTGTCGTTGGCCAGGCCGCAGCACGCGAGAGCTGCCAGCTGCAGGACCGTTGCCTCGCGCTCCCTTGCGTTGAGTGGGACCCTCGCGGCCTCCTTTTCGAGGTTGCCGGCGATCAGAGCGTTGACCCAGCTCTCTGCCAGGTTCACACGCAGCAGCACGTGGTCCGCCCCGCGCGTTTCGAGGGTCTCTTGCCGTGTTCCGCGCGTATCGACGGTCGTGTGTCGCAGTTGCCCGCCCTCGTGCAGCTCGCGCACCATCTGCAGATACAGGGGCGTCTCGACGACGTGTGCCCGGTCGATGATCCATCCAAGTCGGCTCTCGTCCTGCGCGCCCCGTTGCTCTTCGACGTAGTCAAGCGCTGCGTCCTCGTTGACCGGCTCGAGGCGCAGCAACGCGGCGTCAAGAGCGCTGAGCGCGTCATGCTCACGGGAGGCGATAACCAGCGGATACCCGCGCCTGCGGGCCTGCCTGACCGCGGCGCGGACGAAATGGTCGCGCTCTTGGTCGACATCGGCGCTATCGGCAAGGACCTCCTCCAGACCGTCAGCAAGGACCACGATCTTGTCGGTCTTGCACAGGCGGCCCCATGCCCTCTCGGCCTCCGCTGAGAGCCAGCTAGACGACTGGGTTTCGCGCAGGAACGCCTCGCGCGCCATCTCGAGGAAGTCCAGGTCCTTGTCGGCGTCGCGCAGCCGGATCGGGACGGGGATCGCGCCGCGACGCCCAAGCAGCTGCGTGAGCCGCACGAGCACCGCGGTCTTGCCGACACCGACGCCGCCTACGATGACGTAGGGCAGCCGCCCGTTGCTCTCGCGCAGGTTGTCCAACAGCACGTTGCAAACATCGTCGCGCCCCACCACGCTGCCGACGATCTCGCCCGCCGTCTCGACCAGCTCCGTGGGCTGCTCCTTGGCGCGCTTGACCAGCGGTCTTTGAACGCGGCGCATACGCCAGAACACGAACACGAACGAGCCGACCAGCAATGGCACCACCGTGAAGAAGATCGACGAGGCTACGGTGCACGCGAATCCCGTCTCCTCGCAGCGCTTGTCTACGTAATTCATGGGGTCCACTGCGAACTTGAGTGGCTTGTCTGCCAGCAGGTTCCAGGCGACCAGGAAGACCGCAGCAACCTCTAGCAGCAGCAGCAGCGCCGCTAAAGCCCAGCCGACTGTCGCGAAGAAGCGTCGGATCCAGGCCCGCTGCCAGCGTTGGGCGCGATCGCGTCGCGTCACCACATGAACGAGGTTTAGCCAAGCCGCCCACAGCTGGCCGGGCATCTCCGAGCGCCGCCACCACTTGCCGATCGTCCGACGCCCACGCGTGACCCAGCCGCCAACCAGCAACCGCATGCGAGTTCGCAGGGTCGCCAGGCGCGACAACATGTTGTGATCGGCCAGCCTCTGCTCCTCGTCTACGGGGCACAAACCACGTAGCGAAAGCGCGCGCCGTTGCGCAGCCCGCGCAGCACGGCGCCCAGCGAGGAGCCGTGCGAGCGGTGCTCGCTACCTTGGACGTACATCACGTCGGCCATCCAGCCAATCGGGTTGGTCCCCGCCACGAGGCCGCGCTGACCCATTTGGCGTGGCTGCGACCCACCGCTCTGGCGGGTACTCGTCGCGATCAAACCCAGGCCCGGTCGCGAAGGGCATGAGCAAGCGGTCACGGCGCGCGTCCGCGCCGGGGCGGTCGAGCTTCCGCGGCCAGCCCTCGCGACACCGCCTGCGCCGCGGTGGTGGTGAGCGTCAGCGCTGCGGCCTTCACGTCGTTCCTCCCCACATCGCCTGTGGCCCCGTGCGGTGAGTGTGCCCCTCCCCCTCCCCGCGGTCAAGCCAGCGGTGTGAGATTGCGCGGCATCGGCAAACAATAGTTGTGAAAACGGCGCATTACAGAAGGATCGACCGCCGTGTCAGTGACGTTCAGGGGCGAGCTGCCCGGGCGTCGGCCGCGAAAGCTGGTTCGGGCCGGCGGCCGCAAAGGTGCGGCTCGGCGCGATCTGAGACGATCTGCGGGCCTGTGAACGGCAGCAGCAATGGCGATACACGCCTCCTGAGGCCCAATGATGCACCGGCATCAAGCCCACAGAGCGCCGTGCGGACGTCAGCGAGCGATCTGAGGCCATCTGAGGCCCTCCGCGCGAGCATCGCGAGTCATCGGTCGCTCCAAAGCTCGCCTTGCCGGGTGAGGAGCTCAGCCGCGCCGTGAGTATGGCCTCGCTCAGGACTGTTTGTCCCGCGCCTCGCGTCCTGTTACCGCCGCTGCGGCCACGACGTTGACGCTGCTGGTCCACGCGCGGCCACCAACGACGCGGTACAGCGGTCTCTCGCGCCGGCTTGGACTCGTTGGCGAGTCCCTGCCCGGCAAGATGCTGATGGAGGGTGTGGACGACGCATACCCGATCGACCTTGCGCGGGCGTACTGGTCACGCGACCGTGAGCAGATCATCATCTGGTTTCCACTGTGGAGCGAGACCGGCGAGCCGCTTGACGGCGTCCACCGGCCGTGGTGCGTCGGATCACTGGACGCGAGCGACTGGCACGCGACCGAGCCATCGCTCGACCTGAAGCGCGACATCGCCGCCATCGTGGAGCGCCGCCTCGAAGCAACGCGCGGCCTGCTCAAAACGCTAGTCGCGCCGCCGTCAGCGTTTGCACAACGATGCCTCCACGCGCCCGATGTCGTCATGCGCCGTTGACAGGTGGGTCCATCCGCCGCGCGGCCAGCACCCACGATTCGCCCGCTTAACGACGAAAAGCCGAAAAGCGGGTCTCTTGTCATGAGTGTGGGTGAAGTTCGTGTGGGAGGTGCAGGTTGACGGGTCCGCAGCTGAGCATGATCAGGGCGAGCGCGGCGTCGGGGGAGTGGAAGCCGTAGGCGCGTCTGACGATCAGGCGGACCTTGTTGTTCAGCGCCTCCGCGCGGGCGTTCGTGGCGCCGAGTCTCACCGCGGCGACGATGCCGTCGCGGTGTTTGGTGATCGTGGCGGCGAGCTTGACGAACGACGGCAGGCGGCTGCGTCTGGCGCGGCTGATGAACCGATCGATCAGGATCTCGACGTCGTCGACGCTCAGGCCGGGCGCGAAGATCGCGCGCAGTGCTTCTTTGAGCGTGTAGGCGCGCCAGACCTCGCCGCCGGCGGCGCGGAGCCGACGCAGGGTGATGGCCTGCTTGTCGTTGAGGTTGGTGGGGTTCTTCATCAACGCCCAGCGGGCGCCCTTGAACCTGCGGGCGGCGTCCTGGTCGCCGAGGTCGCGCAGTTTGTTCCAGTACTCCCGACGGACCTCGTCCAGCGCCTCGGAGCCGGCCTTCGCGACGTGGAAGGGGTCGATCGCGATCACGGCCTGCGGCGCGTGGCTGCGCGCGCTCTTGGCGTAGCCGGGGCCCATGTCCAGGGTGATCGTCTCGATTTGCTCGCAGCGCTCGGGTCCGAGCGCGGCGAAGAACAGGTCCGCTGTCGTGCTGTCGCGGCCTGCGGCGCCCCACACGATCCGCCGCCGGTGGTGGTCGCAGACGAGCGTCAGGTAGCGGTGCTCAGATGCCCAGCTGACCTCGTCTACGCCGATCTCGAACAGCTCGTCCAGACGGTCGGGGTCGAGCTCGTCGTCGCTGACGCGCTGAACGATCCGCCCGACCGTGCGCCAACTGATCCGCACCAACCTGGTGATCGTGCTCTTGTCCGTGCGGGTCGCAAGCCACGCCACCAACGCTTCGAAGTCGCGGGTGAAGTCCGAGCCGGCGCGGGCAAACGGGACCGCCTCTGTGCGGGCGCCGTGGATCGGGCACCACAACCGTCGCAGCCGCGCACGGATCTCGAGGCGCCAGACGCCGAAATCCAAATGACGCCACGTCGAGTCGACCGGCCGGGTGTCAAAGCGCCCGCCGGCCCGGTACCCGCACTCGGGGCAGACGAGGTGCTGGCGGCGCAGCGCGACCTCGACCACGATCCGTCCCGCTTCGAAGCGCACCGCACGCACCCAGATCCCGTCCAGGCGCAGCAGACGCGAGAATGCCGCCGTGAGGCGCATGTCGTCCTCCCTCCAGAGCCGCAAGGTCTTCACCACCACGCAGCTTCGCTGACGAGGACGGCTGCGTCTCACGCTCTGAGTAGCTGCGCTCGCCGCGCCGTCAACGGCGCCGCTACGCGGCTCGCTGCGCTCGACCCTGACGGGCCACCCCTGACCGCCCGGCTGCGCTGCGCTGACCCGCGATCAAGACTTGCGCATCGCGCGCAACCCACACGACCACCCACCAGCCCAAAACCCCCGCTCAGGCACCGAATCCGACGCTCACCTCACCCACATCGATGGCAGGAGACGCAGAAAAGCCCGGTTGCATCAGGACCACTCCCACGCGCGCTCAGTCTGGCGTGCGATGGCCACCTGCGAGGGAGGGGCCTGTGCGTACGCTCACGCCCAGGCCCCTCCTCATGCGTAGTTCTCCGGGCTGATGAGTGCGACGCCGCTGCTGCGCGGCCTGCGCAGCTCGTCGCATGTGCGCGAGGTACAGGTCCGTACCACGGTAACCGCGTCGGTCTCCTCATCGGCCAGAGACTGCTCGACCTCGCCGTCTTGCGCGCGATGTCGAACAGCTACGACGCCGCATCGTGATCGCGTTCGGCTACGACCTCATGGACGACGCCGTCGGCGAGGTACGCGCCTAATCGACACGCTCGCCCTGTCGGTCCACGGCGCTGGATGTTGTCGCGCTCATTGCCCCGCCTCCCCGAGAAACCGGGAGGAACCCCGGGTCGGCGTGCCGAGCCGCTCGGCCGCCCTTGTCAATGTCAAACGGTCCTTGGCCCGCGTCGCCGCGACGTAGAACAGGCGGCGCTCTTCTTCGATGCGCAGCCTCTGCGCGCTGTCGATCGCATAGCCGGTCGGCAGCAGCCGCTCCTCGCAGCCGAGCACGAACACGACCTCGGCCTCGGTGCCTTTGGCGCCGTGGATCGTTGAGATCGTCAGCCGCGTGTCCTCCTCGGCCGTCAGTGTCGTCGCCGGCTCGACACGCGCCTGCTCGAGAAACCCGACCAACGAGGCGTCGGCGCCGTGGCGCGCTTCGTAGCTGTGGGCGGCGCGACACAGTGAGCGCAGGTCCTCCTTGACGCGCGCGCAGTCCGCCGCGACGTGCGCGTCGTCGGTGCTCTCAAGCAGCTCGTCGTAGCAGGCGACGGGCCCGCCGGTGATCATGAGCGCGCCGATCACCGCCTTGGCGACGTGCCCGCCCTGCGCGTGCTCTCGACGGACGTCGGCGAGCTGCTCGCCGAAGCTGACCAGCGCCTCCCGTGCGGCCGATGTGGCCACGTAGGGGTGGCTGCCTCCCGTGAGCTCGACGGCGGCGGCGCACGCGTCGATGAGGTCGGTCCCGGCGTCGCGCGCGTGCTGGATGATCGCGCGCTGGGTCACGGCGCCGACGCCGCGTGAGGGTGCCCTGCGCTTGGCCTTGGCGAACTGCGTGCGGTCGCTCGGCGCGGCGACAGCACGGCGAAACGCCGCGCCGTCGTACGGGTTGGCGACGAGTGCTACGTAGGCGAGCGCGTCGAGCACCTCGACGCGTTCCCACAGGGAGTGCGCGCCGATGACGCGATGCGCGATCCCGGCCGCCGTCAGTGCGTGCTGCAGCGGTCCGGTGAAGCGCAGCGACCGGCACAGCACGAGGATCTCGCGCGGGTCGCGAGCCCCGACGATGAGCTCGCTGATCTCGCGGGTGACGCTCGCCGCCTCGTGGTGGTCGTTGGCAAAGCGCGCGACGCTCACCCGCCCGCCAGCCGATCTGGCGGCAATGAGCGCCTTGGGCAGCCTGCGCTCGTTGTGGGCTATGCAGCGCATCGCCGCGTCGAGGATCTCGGGGCGGCAGCGGTGGTTGCGCCGCAGCACGAGCTCGGTCGCGCACGGGTACGCGCGGCGGAACTCGAGCAGGTTGTCGAGCTCCGCGCCGCGCCAGCCGTACAGCAGCTGGTCGTCATCGCCGGTGACGACCAGCGAGCCGCCGGGGGCTCCCCCGCCCGGACCGGCCAGGCGCTCGAGCAGCGCGAACTGCGCCGGGTCGGTGTCCTGAAACTCGTCGACGACGACGTGCCGGAAATGGCGGCGGTACTGGGCGCGCGCCCTGGGGTGGTCGCTGAGCAGCGCGACGGCGTTCGTGACGAGGTCGGCGAAGTCAAAGGCGTCTGACTGGCGCAGCTCGCGCTCGACGGCCTCCCAGATGTCGGCGATCCGGGCGCCGTCAGCGTCGCGCCAGCGCTCGCGGGCCTGCGCGGGCGTCCATAGCCGGCTCTTGGCGATGGCGATCCGGGCGAGCAGCGCCTTGGCGTCGTCGTCCGCCGCGTCGCCGGTCGCGCGCTGTGCGAGCACGTCGCGCAGCACCCGCGCGAGGTCCTCTGCGTCATAGATGCTGAACGACGGGCTGCGCCCGAAGACGCGCGCGTGCACGCGCATGATGCGCGCGCACAGCCCGTGAAACGTCGTGACGGTGACGCCCACGGCGACGTGCTGGCCGACGAGGCTCGTGAGCCGCACGCGCATCTCCTCGCTCGCGCGCACCGTGAACGTCAGCGCGAGGACCTCGTGGGCCTGCGCTCGGCCGTCGGCGAGCAGCGCGCCGATGCGGGCGGTAAGCGTGCGCGTCTTGCCCGACCCGGGCCCCGCGAACACGAGCAGCGCGCCGCTTCGGTGCGCAACGGCCTGGCGCTGCTCGCCGCTCAGCGCCGGGGCGCCGAGGGGCATCGCTCGCTGCAGTGTCTGCAGGCTGGCCATCTACGCCTCCGGGGTCGCGTGAGGGGCGTCATCGGCGGCGGGTGGTTGCCCGCTGCGCTGCCCGTTGGCGCTGCGCGCCGGCGCCAGCGCGGCCTTGCGCTGCGACAACGACCCCGTGACCTTCGGGATGAGCCGGATCGGCAGGGACTGAAGCGCCCCGTCGAGCTGCTCGGCGGCGCGCTGCTCATCTTTCACCGGCGCGCCGCCGTCGAGGGCGACGATGACGTTGTGCAGCTCGGCGTCGCTCACACGTGCCTCGCTGGCCAGCGCACGGATGCGCCGGCGGTCGCGGTCGTTGGCGCGCGGCTCGCTCGTCGCTCCCGAGCCGTTGGCGCCGCGCGGTCCGGTCGGCTCGGGCGTGCGCTTGGCAAGCTCGCCGCTGGCGTAGATCGCGACGCCGCGCCCCAGGCCCGGGCAGTAGCGCCGCGCCCCGCGCGTCATCGCCCGCGCGAAGAACATGTCGCTGGGGTACTGGCGGTAGTAATCGCTGCCCGAGAGCCCCGCGGTCGTCGCGGCCGCGGTGTCGAACGTCGCCTTGCCGAGGCTGGCGCCGTCCTTGAAGAACTCAAGCTCGCAGCGCTCGTTGCCGGACTCGACGACCGCGTAGGCGTAGTGCGGGTGCGCCTCGAGCAGCGCCGCGATCAGGTTCGACGACAGCTCCATCGTGCCGTCGTAGATGTCGATCCCGCTCAGCGCGGCGCTCACTGGGATCCCGAGGTCGCGGCCGTAGATGAGCTTCATCAACAGCTGTGCCCTTGCTTTTTCGCCGGTGCCGCCGTACAAGCCGCTGGCAGCCGCACTTGCGGCCAGACGCTCGAGGTAGGCGAAGTCGGCTTGGGTCATCCCGGCGGCGCCGGGAGATGAATCGGTCATGAGGTGCTCCTTTGCTGTCGCACGCTGGTGCGGGCGACGTGGTGGTGGTGGCGGCGGTCGGAATCGGCGAGTCCTGCGCCGATGGGTGAAGGCGGGCGACCTCGCGTTGTGGCCACGCCGGTGAGTGACATGTGAGAGGACGCCGCGGGCAGCGCTCGCTCCCACCCCGTAGGCGAGGGATCCCCGTTGGTGTGAGCGACGCGGACGCGTTCTCTTACTGAACGGTCGAGCCGCGTTAGGTGCTACCTTCGAGTGTCCTAAGCCGTTTAACTAATCGAGAAAGGGTTCAATGGCAGACTTCTTGGACGAGAAGCGCAGCGAGATCGATGCGCGCCTCAAGGAGCTCAAACCGCTGGTCGACGAGTACAACCGTCTTGAGGCGGCCGTTGCCGCGCTGAGCGGTGTGTCTGGCAATGGCAACGGCGTATCCGCTGCCACTCCGACGCCGCGTCGTGCCGCGCGCCCCGCGAAGGCTGCTCCGTCACGCAGCCGCCACACGACAGGCAAGCGGCGCGGTCGGCCGAAGGGCAGCGGCGCGCGCGGCACCCAGGCGCTTGAGCTCGTCAAGGCCAGCCCCGGGATCACGATCCCCGAGCTCGCCGAGGAGATGGGCATCAAGCAGAACTACCTGTACCGCGTCCTTCCGGGTCTCGCCGACGACGGCCTGGTCCGCAAGGACGGGCGCGGCTGGCATCCCAAGGACGCCGCCTAGCCAGACGACGGGAACAACGGTCCATCTCCGCGCGGCGACGGGACCGGGGAACTTGCAAACGACCCATCCCCCAGCGGGGATGGGTCGTTCTTTGTATTCAGCTCACGATCGCGAGGATGTGCTCGGCGCTGTTGCGGTCAAGCGTGTCGATCCCGCCCTCGACGGCGCGCAGCATGTTGCGCTCGGCGCGCCCCATCCCGCGCACCACGCCCTCGTGGTGCGTATAGGTGTTCACGGCCTGCACCGCACCCCACGCGGTGCCGCGCCACGGTGCGACGCGCATGTCGTGATTCCACAGGCGGGTCAGGCGCTCGCGCTTGGTGAGCGCGATCGTCCTGGCGCGACCCTCATCGCCGGGCACGGGCGCGATGTCGTCCAAGAAGTGCGCCCAGTCGCCGTCTGAGACCCGCACCGCCGTCAGCCGCGAGACCTCAGCGGCGAAGTCGTCGGCGATCGTGTGGACCATCGCCAGCGCTTCGCGCGCGTCGGCGAGCTTCAGCTGTGAGTAGCGCGAGTGGCGGACCTTGACCTGCTGGCCGTGCTCGCGCAGCGCGACGGCGAGCGTGTTGTCACACACCGCGAGTTGCACCTTGCGTCCGTACGTCGTGGCGATCGACCCGTCGAAGCTTGTCGCGGCAAGCAGGAACGGCCGGAAGTCGACGCCCTCCGGCGTCTGGATCGTGTCGGGCATCTCGATCGACACCCACGCGACAGCTCCGCCCTTGAGCAACCCGGCGGAGCCGATCGCCAGGTCGTCGTCGAGGATCGCCGCGACCTGCTCGAGCAGCCACTCCTCGTAGTCATGGCCCGCGTAGCCGGACCTGAAGATGCCGAGGATCGCGCCGTCGTCGGCGGGACCGAGCGCGCCCGGCGGACGGAGCATCGCCTTGCGCGCCGGGTCGCG
>JALZJA010000506.1 GCA_030860005.1 Actinomycetota bacterium | reverse complement strand
GGGTTCACGGCGACGTGGTCGGGCCCACGCGACGTCGTGCTCGCGTTTCCCGGCAACACGATCGCCGTCGGGGCGCACTTGCGGGTGTATCCGCAGGTGTTCCAGACGATCTCCTCGATCGGGCCGGCGCCGAGCTTTCTGCGAGGCGACGGCGCCGCGGCCGTCGTTGCCGGTCCCGGCGCGTTCGCGCTGGCGCTCAGCAATCCGCTGCGGCTGCCCGACGCGGCCAACCAGCCGGCCGGGGCGCTGCTGGTCGTCGACCTCGTCATCACCGATCGGGCCGGGAGCACGGTCACCTTCGGCAACGTGATCGTCCCGATCACCGCCGGCGCGGCCCCTGTGGCGCCCGTCGACCAGTTTGCCGCTCCCGACATTCTCGCCGCCGCCGGCGGGGCGGTAATGCGCGCAATCGCGCCGTCGCCGGTCTTCGGCGTTCCGCTGACGGGACCGCCTCCGAGCACGACGACGCCGACGTCGTTCATCGACCTCCTGCGACGCTTCGCGGGCGAGGGCGATCCGCGCATCGGTCCTCGCCTGCCGACGATGGCGCGCTTCCCCACGCTGATCGTGGTGGGGACCGGCCCCACGAACGCGCCGCTGGCGTGGGACGCGGTCGTGTCCGGGGGACGCTGGGCGCGCGAGACGCGGTCAACCGATCATGCGCGCGCCAACCCGGGAAACCCGGCCGGTCCCGACGTGCACGCGGCGGGCGTGCGGATCGATGGTGCCGCCGGGTTCGACGCCGCGCAGATCGCGTTGCGCCGCGTGCAGCCGCTGCTGCCCTTCGTCGCCGACTCGCTGGGCTGGATCCCCTTCGTCTCGAACACGGGCTGGGTCGCGCCCCCCGAGCCGCCATCGGATGCCGCGCCCCCGGGCCAAGCGCCGCGGTCGTGCGCGGCGGCCGTCCTGCGCACGGTCGCGCTCGGCTGCGAGACCCCGGAGCTGGGCCTGATCGACGCCATCCCGCCCGCCGACGCGTCGGTGCAGAACCTCGTCGACGACATCGCCGACGCCCTCGACGTCCCGCCGCCGACGTTCAGCGTTGCCAACGAGCCGCAGATCGTGCGGGAGATCCGGCGCGAGTTCTACACCAATCGCTTCGGGCATCGTGACGCCCAGTGGGCGCTGCGACGGGCGCTTCGGCACGCGCGCGACCTCGTCCTCATCTGTTCGCCGCAGTTCGCCGACACGACGCATCCCAAGGATCCGCCGGCCGCCCCCGCGGCGCACGAGGTCAACCTCGTCGACGAGCTCGTCACCCGGATGACCGAGCAACGTTCGCTGCTCGTGCTCGTCTGCGTGCCGCGCTGGCCCGATCCCGACCCGCGGTACGGCGGCTGGGTGCGGCAGGCGTTCGCCGCGCGCAACGCGGCGCTGGCCAAGCTGACGGCGGTCGACTCCAAGCGCGTCGTCGCGTTTCACCCCAACGGCTTCCCCGGCAGGCACGTCGCGCTGCGCTCGACGGTCGTCGTCGTCGACGATGTGTGGGCGCTCGTGGGATCCAGCCACATCCGCCGCCGCGGAATGACGTTCGACGAAGGCGTCGACGTCAGCGGCTTCGACCGTGCGCTCGACACGGCCGGTACGAGCCGTCGCATCCGGACATTCCGCCAGGCGCTGCTGGCCGGGCTCACCGGCGTGCGTCAGCCGGCCACCGGGGCCGGCGACGCCGACTGGACCCGGCTCGGCGGTACCCGCTCCTGCGTCGATCTCGTCGCGGATGTCGTATCGCAGGGAGGGCTGGGTCGGCTCGCCCCGTTCTGGGAGGGCCCGTCCGACAGCGACGTCCTGGCCCAGAGCGACCACGTCGCCGACCCTGATGGCGGTACGTCCGACGAGTACCTTCTGCGCTTCGCGAGCCTCATCGGCGAGAGTCCAGGCTGAGCACGCAAGCCGCCGGGGCACCCGGCGGTTTCCGGCAGCTTGAGCGCGCCGGCAGACCGTCGATCTCGAAGGTCGTCGGTCATGGCGTTGGCGAGCTCGCGCAGGCCTGCCAGCGCGACGTCGAGTTCCCGTGCGCAG
>JALZJA010000473.1 GCA_030860005.1 Actinomycetota bacterium | reverse complement strand
CTCTCGCCGCGAGCCGTCAGCACCCGCGCGGCGGCGATTCCCGAGCGGGCCAGCCCGACGACGAGCCACGGGCCCGGCGGCAGCGGCGGGCGTCCGGCGCTCATGTCACGGAACGACGGACTGCTGGTACAGCGTGAAGCCGATCGCGCTGCAGATCGCGGCGACAATCCAGAAGCGCAGGATGATCTTCGTCTCCGACCACGCCATGAGCTCGAAGTGGTGGTGGATCGGCGCCATCAGGAAGACGCGCTTTCGGAACGTCTGAAACGAGAAGACCTGGATGACGACGCTGAGCGCCTCGACGACGAAGATGCCGCCGATGAGAATCAGCAGGATCTCGGTCTTCGTCATGACCGCGAGCCCTGCGATCGCCCCGCCCAACCCGAGCGAGCCGGTGTCGCCCATGAAGATCGTCGCCGGAAAGGCGTTGAACCACAGAAACCCGACGCACGCCCCGACGAGGCACGCCGACAGCAGCGCGAGATCCTTCTGGCCGGCCGTGATGAACGTGATCCCGATGTAGCAGAGCAGCACGATCGCCGCGCAACCCGCGGCGAGTCCGTCGAGACCGTCGGTGAGGTTCACGGCGCTCGTCGTGCCGGCGACGACGAGGTAGATGAGGGTGAGGAACGGGATGCCGGCGAGGAAGCTCAGGTCGACCTGGTAGTCGATGACGCGCAGGCGCAGCGTCTGCGGCAAGCCGGCCTTCTCCGTGGCGACCCACCACAGCCCGATCGAGATGAGGATTGTGATGCCGAGCTTCATCTTCGCGCTCAGTCCCAGCGAGCGGCGGCGGACGATCTTGATGTAGTCGTCGGCGAAGCCGATCAGCGCGCAGCCCATCGCCGCCGCGTAGACCCCGACCGCCCGCCAGTCGTAGTCGGACATGATGAGAAACGGGATCGAGATCGCCGTGAAGATGATGATCCCGCCCATCGTCGGCGTGCCCGCCTTGGCGTGGTGGCCCTCGGGGCCCTCGGCGCGGATGAACTGGCCGAACTCGCGCTCGCGCAGGAACTGGATGAACTTCGGCGACAGGAAGATGCAGATGAGCAGCGCCGCCGTGCCGGCGATGAGGACCTCGCCCATGTCGCCTCAGCCCTTCGCCGCCACGCCGGCTTGCAGGCTCTGCGCGACGACCTCCAGGCCGACGCCGCGCGAGGCCTTGACGACGACCGTGTCCCCCGGTCGCAGCAGCTCGCGCGTGAGCGCCGCGGCCTCGGCCGCGTCGGCGGCGCGGTGCGCGTCGCCGCCGAACGACTGCGCCATCCGCGCCGCCAATGGACCGACCGTGACGAGCACGTCAACCCCCGAGCCCGCCGCGTAGGCGCCGATCTCCTCGTGGTAGCGATGCTCCTGCGGCCCGAGCTCGAGCATGTCGCCGAGCACGGCGACCTTGCGCCCGGACGCGGACACGGCGAGATCGTCGAGGGCGGCGCGCATCGACATCGGGTTGGCGTTGTAGCAGTCGTCGATGACGAGGACCGGCCCGGCGAGCTCGATGCGCTGGCCGCGAAGCGCGCTCAGCGAGACCGCCAGCAGGCCGCGCGGCTGTGCCCCGACGGCCTGCGCGGCGGCGAGCGCCGCGAGCGCGTTGCTGACCATGTGCGCGGAGGTGAACGGCAGCTCGAGGTCGTCGGGGAGCTCGGATATGTCGCCGCCCCTCCCGAACGTCACGACCTCGACGTCGTCGCGCAGGTGGGCATCGAGCAGCGGCTCGCGTGCGGGCAGCACCGCCGTTGCACCCGGTCGCAGCCCGGCGATGAGCTCCGCCTTGGCGGCGGCGACCGCCTCCAGCGAGCCGAGCAGCTCGAGGTGCACCGGCCCGACGTTGACGATCACGCCGACGTCCGGCTCGGCGATCGCGGCGAGCTCGGCGATCTGCCCGGCGCCGCGCATGGCCATCTCGAGCACGAGCGCCTCGCTCCCCGCCGGCGCGGCGAGGATCGTCAGCGGCAGCCCGATCTCCGTGTTGAGGTTCTGCGCGCTCGCCACGACGCGGCGGTCCTGGGAGAGCATCGCGGCGAGCAGGTCCTTCGTCGACGTCTTCCCGGTCGAGCCGGTGATCCCGATGACCTGCGCACCGAGCTCGCGCCGCCAGCAGCGCGCGAGGTGCTGCAGCGCCGCGAGCGGCTCCTCGCTTGCGATGAGCACGCCGAGCGTTGCGTACTGTGCCGCCGCGAGCGCATGCTCGGGCGCCGCGAGCACGCCCCACGCGCCCTGGGCGAGCGCCCGCTCGGCGAAGCGCCCGCCGTCGACACGCGTCCCCGGCAGCCCGACGAAGAGATCGCCGCGTTGCACGTCGCGCGAGTCGATCGTCACGCGCACGGGTCCGGGCACGTCGTCGGGCGGTCCCGCTCCAGGCACGGCGACGAGCCGCGCACCGGCGGCGCGGGCGATCTGCTCAGGCGACCAGTCGCGCACGCAACGCCTCACGGGCGACCTGCACGTCGTCGAAGGGCAGCTTGCGACCGTCCTCGAACTCCTGGCCCTGCTCGTGCCCCTTGCCGGCGATGACCACGACGTCGCCCTCCCGCGCGAGCGCGACCGCGCGCTCGATCGCGGCGTGGCGGTCGACGATCGCCCCGGTCGCCGCGCGATCATCGATCCCGGCGAGGATCTCGGCGACGATCGCCTCGGGATCCTCCGAGCGCGGGTTGTCCGACGTCACGATCGTGAGGTCCGCGAGCCGTGCCGAGATCTTGCCCATCTGCGGGCGCTTGCCGCGGTCGCGGTCGCCGCCGCAGCCGAAGACGCACACGAGCCGACCGCGCGTGAGCGGCCGCGCTGCCGTGAGCACGTTCTCCAGCGAGTCGGGCGTATGGGCGTAGTCGACGAGCACGGCGAAGTCCTGGCCGGCGTCGACCGGCTCGAAGCGTCCCGGGACGCGCCCGGCCGCGGGCAGCGCGGCGGCGATCGTCTCGTCGTCGACCCCCAGCGCGCGCACCGCCGCGACCGCACAGAGCACGTTTGAGACGTTGAAGCGGCCGGGGAGCGGCGAGCGCAGCTCGAGGGCGCCAGCGCGGAACGTCGAGCCGCCGAAGTCGCTGTGCACGCCGGTGGCGCGCAGGTCGGCGTCCTCGCTGTCGATGCCGACGGTGACGACATCGCTGCTCGCACCGCGCAGATCCGCTGCGAGCCGCGCCCCGTACGGGTCGTCGATGTTGATCACCGCGACCCGCGGCTCCGCCTCGAACAGCCTGCGCTTGGCGCGGAAGTAGTCCTGCATCGTGGGATGGAAGTCGAGGTGGTCCTGCGTGAGGTTCGTGAAGATCGCCGTCGTCCAGCGGATCGCGTCGACGCGGCCGAGCGCGAGCGCGTGGCTTGAGACCTCCATGACGCACTCGGTGTCGCCGGCCGCGAGCATCTGCGCGAACGTCGCCTGCAGGTCGATCGCCTCCGGCGTCGTACGGGCGACGTTGCGCTCCTCGCCGCCGATGATCGAGGTGACCGTGCCGAGCAGGCCGGTCGGGCGCCCGGCGGCCTTCAGCAGCGCGCGCACGAGGTAGGCCGTCGTCGTCTTGCCGTTCGTGCCGGTCACGCCGATCGTGCGCAGTACGGCGGTCGGGTCGCCGTGCAGGCGCGCGGCGGCGGGTGCCATCGCGGCGCGCACGTCGTCGAGGACGATCTGCGGCACGTCGAGCTCGAGCGGGTGGTCGACCACGAGCGCCGGCGCGCCGCGCTGGACCGCGTCGGCGGCGAAGTCGTGACCGTCGCGCGTGAAGCCGCGGACGCAGAAGAAC
>JALZJA010000459.1 GCA_030860005.1 Actinomycetota bacterium | reverse complement strand
GACGCCGACGCGGTACAGCCAGTTCAGCAGCAGGATCGCGAGACCGGCGCCCGTCAGCATGGCCCAGCCCTCGAGGCCGACCAGCGTCGGGGTGAGCGCGAGCAGGATGACGCCCCCGAGGACGACGACCGCGGGCAGCACGTAGCGGACGGCGATCTCGGTCCTCGAGCGCTGCGGCTTCGCGTTCACGGCTCAGCCCTCCGAGGTGTCGCCGACGAAGGCGGGGAAGCCGACATGCCCGAGCGCCATGCATTCGGGGAGGCTGTTCTCGAAGCGCCGGACGAGCACGCCGACAGGGTCGCTGACCCGCTCCAAGATCCCGGCGAAGATCCGCATCGGGCCCTGGTGGCTTGAGACGAGCACCGTGGCGGGCCGGTCGAGCTCGGCGGCCAGCATCCGCAGATCGAGCAGGAACGAGAGGCAGCGCTGCGTCAGCGCAAGATAGCTCTCGCCGCGTCTGGGTCCTGCGCTCAGCGGGGGCGGGGCGGTTTGTCGGGCACGGATCTTCGTCAGCTCGAGCTCGCCGAGGCTGCGCTCGGCGAGCCGGGCGTCGGCGACGGTGTCCGCGACCTCGAACCGGCCCGCGGCGATCATCAGCTCGAGCGTTTCGCGGCTGCGGCGTAGCTGGGAGGCGAAGGCGAGGTCGAAGGCGCGCACGGCGAGGGCAGCGCCGGCTGCTCGCGCCTGGCGGCGCCCGCGCTCGTTGAGCGGTGCGTCGCGCGTGCCGGTGATCAGGCCCGCCGTGTTCGTCGCCGTCTCGCCGTGGCGCACGAACCACAGCGCGAGCTCGGGCGCATCCGGCTGGTCGGCGATCTGCTCGCGCAGCACGTCCCAGTCGGGCACATACGGGCTGCTGACCCGGTGCCACGCGCCAGCCGTCGTCGCACCGCGACTACGTGTGACCATGAGGGCCTCATTACCGATGAGCGTCTCAACCAAACCGTCGGGCGCTTGGGGCGCGGCAGGCTAGGAGACGACGACCGTCCACGGCACGACGCGATGGCCGGTCACGAGCCCGTTCGCGACGTACGGGTCGGCCCCGAGATAGCCTTCGATGTCCGCTGGATCGTCGACGAGAAAGACGAACATGGCGCCATGCGGCGGCTTGCCGAGCGCCCCCGCTGAAACGAGCTTGCCGTCGCTCTTCCATTGCTGCAGGAGCGCGAGATGGTCCTCGCGGTACGGGCCGCGGCGCTCGAGCACGTCGTCAGCGTAGTCGTAGAAAAGGACATGGTGGACGACGGGGTCGCTCATGCGCGCAACCTACCGCGCGCCCGGGTTCCCCACCATCTGTACTCTCATTTCATGCCAGACGCGGAGGTCGGGATGGCCTCATCCGCCACCGCGCAGCAGCGCAACCGGCAACGCGAGGATGGACCCGTCGACGCCGAGACGCTCGAGCGCTTCGCGGAGCTCGTCGTGCGCTTCGCGGCCAACGTGCAGCCGGGGCAGATCGTCGCCATCGCGACCGAGCCCGGCAAGACCGAGCTCACGCGGGCCGTCGCGGATGCCGCCTACCGCGCGGGTGCGAAGTTCGTCGATGTCGCGCAGTTCGACGTGCACGTCAAGCGCTCGCGGATCCTGCATGCGGCCGACGAGACGCTCGACTACGTGCCGCCTTGGTACGGCGAGCGGATGCTTGCCCTGAGCGAGCACCGCGCGGCGCGGATCGGGCTCACAGGTCCCGCGTCGCCGGGGTTGCTGAGCGACCTCGACCCGCGGCGGGTCGGGCGCGACCAGTTGCCGTTCCTGCGCGAGTCCAGCGAGGTCGTCAACGCGCGCACGACGAACTGGACCGCCGTTCCGTGCCCGAGCCAGCCGTGGGCCGAGCTCGTCTATCCGCAGCTCGCACCGCAGGCCGCGCTGCGGCGCCTGTGGGACCAGGTGCTGCACATCTGCCGCCTGGATGAGGACGATCCCGTCGCGGCGTGGCGCGAGCGCCAGAACGTGCTCGTCGGCGTGACCGAGAGGCTGAGTCGACGGCACTTCGACACGCTGCATTTCGAGGGTCCCGGGACGGACCTGCGCGTCGGGCTGCTACCCACGTCGATGTGGATTTCGGCGCGCTTTCAGACGATCGGCGGCATCGCGCACATGCCCAACCTGCCGTCGGAGGAGGTCTTCACGGCGCCCGACCCCGAGCGCGTGGACGGCGTCGTGTCGGCGACGAAGCCGCTCGTCGTCGGCGGTTCGATCGTGCGCGGCCTGCGCGTCGCGTTCGAGGGTGGACGGGCGACGTCGTTCGAGGCCGACGAGGGCGGCGAGCTGCTGCATCAGTACTCGCAGCGCGACACGGGCGCGTGCCGGCTGGGCGAGGTCGCGCTCGTCGACGCCGACGGGCGCATCGGGCCGCTCGACACCGTCTTCTACGACACGCTCATCGACGAGAACGCCGCGTCGCACATCGCGCTGGGCTCGGCCTACGAGTTCACCGTCGGCGAGGCGGACGTTCCACGGATCAACCGTTCCCAGATTCACATCGACTTCATGATCGGCGGGCCAGACGTGGACGTCACCGGCGTGTCCGCCGCCGGCGAGCGCGTGCCGGTCCTGCGTCACGGCGCCTGGCAGATCTGATCCGGTTCCGAGGCCCGGTAGCCTGACCGCGCCTGGAGAGGTGCCGGAGCGGCTGAACGGGCACGACTGGAAATCGTGTGTGGGCTTTACGGTCCACCGAGGGTTCGAATCCCTCCCTCTCCGCTGTTGCGCGCTATGGAGATCGCGTACCGATCTGCGGCGGACCTTGTACCGCCAAGCCGCTGGCCGCACGCGCGATCTCGGATCGCGAGTTCCGCGCATGCGGCGTGTCTCATCATCTCGCCGTGATGATCTGGAGCGCGTCGATCCGTTCGAAATCCCGCAGGTTGTAGGTCGCAAGTGCGACGCCGTGAACGAGGCAGCAGGCCGCGATCCACGCGTCGTTGGCAGGAAGCGGTCGGCCAGCCCGCAACGCCGAACCCGTGAGCTCACCCCAGCGCCGAGCAACTGCCGAATCGCTGGGGATCGCCGGGATCTCGTTCAGCCACGATGTCAGCGTGGCGATCCTGCTCGGTCCCCAGCGAGCGTGGACGGCTCCACGGAACAGCTCACCGACGGTGACGAACGTGATCAGCATGACCGCTCCCGTGAGTCGCTCAGCGATGTCGTTCGTGAGCGACCCGCGAAGCAGTCGCGATACGACGTCGGTATCGAGCGCCACTCGCTCAGCGATCGCGTTCACGCTCCGCCAATGTCAACGCGATGAAGCGGTCGACGTCCTCGTCGGTATCCCAAAGCTCGGGGCGCGCGAGCGTAGCCAGATCGCTGATCGGTGCAGCGCCGGATCGTGCTATGAGCTCGTCGAGCGTCGCGATCGGGCGGTCGCCTCCGGACAACGACGCCGAATGCTCATCCGGCGCTCTGGGCCGCATGGCTTCGACATCGGTGCGCTGCAACCGGCGAACGCCACTTGGGAGACGAACTGCCCGGATCAGCCCACGATCGGCGTAGCGCCTCACCGTGTTTTCATGCACGCCGAGTCGTTGAGCTGCCTCTCGAAAGGAGATGTAAGTAGACATGGAAGCTACGGTCGAGATGGTAGCTCACATCCGAAGCTGTATCCCGAATGCCCGTTGTCGTGCTTCGCGGGCAGCCGGATCCATGAGTGACTCGATCAGGCATGGCATGCATGCCGTCAAGCCCGGCCAAGCAGGGCGTGCAATAACGTCCGAGCCGCCGCTCGCAGGCGCCCGCGGTGATCCGCGCGACGGGCCACGCCGTACCGGGGCCGGGAGCGGAAGCGAAACGAACGAGGGGACGTGCATGCCGGTTGGAGATGTTGCGATTGCGTTCGGCGAGGCGGCCGCGGCGGACGGAATCGAGCTCGAGGATCAGATCATCGAGTGGCTCAACGAGCAGGGCCACATCGGGCTCGAAACCGTCGCCCACGAGACGGACGACGGCGAGATCATCGAGCGCGTCGCCGCCGTCGCGGAGGTGCTCGAGAAGGTCTGGCACCGCCTCGGTGGCAACCCGGAGATCCTGCCCAACTGCCGCATCCAGAGGCCGCTGACCGGCGACTTTCTGCACAAGCCAAGCGGGACGCTGATCGAGATCGACGAGGGTCCGCACTTCACCTCCCATCGCCTCAAGTCGCTCGAGCTCTATCCCGATTGGGTGGCGCTGGGCTACCACCTGGATGAGTACAAGCAGGCCTGTCGTGACCTCGCCGAGGAGTACGACCGCTATCGACGCGATGTCGCCACCCGCGGCTGGGGCATCGGCGGACTACAGCAGGAGCGCGCGTACCACGATGCGCTGCGCGACCTCGCGGCGCCGGCAATGGGCCGTCCGCCCGTCATCCGCATCCCCGTCCTCGACGATGACGGCGCAGGGGCCTACGCGCGCTACAGCGAGTGGCTGCACGAGCAGCTCGACGCCTGAGGAGGCTCGGGACTCGGGGCTGGATATTTCTTGACGCGCACGAAGTCGTGCGAACGATGGTTGGCACGTGAAGTCCGTTGCACCCGCAAACGAGGAGGCGATCCGAGCCTGGAACGGGCCGCTCTTCGAACGCTTCGTGCAGTTTCGCGAGATCGTCACGACCGGCCTCGGCGCACACGGCCACGCGGCGCTGACGCTCTATCCGCCGAGGGCCGGCCAGCGCGTGCTCGACGTCGGCTGCGGCTTCGGCGACGCGTCACAGTTCCTGGCGAAGCTCGTCGGTCCCGGCAGCGAGGTCGTCGGCGTCGACGTCGCCGAGCGTTTCGTCGACGCAGCGCACGCAGAAGCCGCGGGGCGGGCGTGCAGAACGTGCGCTTCGAAGTCCGCGACGTCGAGCTGACCGACTTCGACGGCGAGCAGTTCGACTACGCGTTCTCGCGCTTCGGCACGATGTTCTTCGCGAACCCGGTCGCCGCGCTTCGCAACGTGCGCCGCGCGCTGGCGCCGCGCGGCTACCTGTGCATGGTCGTGTGGCGGCGCAAGCTCGACAACGACTGCGTGCACTGCGCCGAGAACGTCGTCAAGGCGATGGTGCAAACGCCCGAGGACTCAGATGAGCCGACGTGTGGCCCAGGGCCGTTCTCGATGGCGGACGCGGACACGACGAGTCAGATCGTGCAGGGAGCGGAAGCCGAGCACCTCCTGCCCGACGTCGTTGCCGCGCTGCACGAGGCGCTTGCGCAGTTCGCCGGAGCGGACGGCGTGATCGCGCCCGCGTCGACGTGGACGATCGCCGCGCGCGCGCCAGCGTAGACGCTACGCCGCTTCGCGTGCTGCCCGGCGCGCCCGTGCCTTCTCGGCCTCGCGCTCGCGATCCTTCTGCGGAGCCGACGTCACGAGCTCGTCGAGCAACCGCAGCGACGCCTCGGTCACCGCGTCGACGGCACGCTCGAAGGCCTCGGCATTCGCCGCCGACGGCTTCGAGTAGCCGCTGATCTTGCGCACGTACTGCAGCGCCGCTCCGCGAACCTCGTCGTCGGTGGCGGGCGGGTCGAAGTTGTAGAGCGTTCTGATGTTCCTGCACATGGCTACAGCTTAGGCCTCCTCGCCCTCTTGGCGCTGGCGCATGAGCGCGTCGAGCTGCTTGCGCTGGGCGCCGCTGAGCTGCGCCGTGAGCCGCGTGAGCAGCTCGAGGCCCGACGCGCGCGCCTCGAGCCCGCGCTGGCGGAAGTCCGCGACCGCCGCGTCGGCCTGCGAGCGATCGATTGCGTCGCCAGCCTCGTCAAGGGTCAGGACACGGTCGGCCGACCGGGCGAGTTCGAGCAGTGCCGACGCGTAGTCCTGCGTCACCGTCTGCAGGTCGGGGCTGTCGAACTGCGGCAGGCGCTCCTGCGCGCGCTTGACCGACGCGATGAGCTGATCGACCTCGGCTCGCGCACGACCGACGTTCGCGGACTGGAAGGCTTCGAGGATGCGCGCGTACGTGGGGTTGAAGTCGCCCACCTCCGAAAGCCACGCGCGCAGGCGCGCGCGATCGCGGGCGCCCTCGCCACCGAGTCGCTTGAGGAAGGGCCTGCGCAGGGCGTCACCGAGCTTCGACATCGCTTCAGATTGTCATAGGTCCTGCGCGACGTGAGCAATAGCGTGCGGTCCATGGCGAGCGCCGCGAGCGAGGAGGAAGAGGTCTACGTCGGCCTGGACGTCGGAACGCAGAGCGTCCACGCGCTGGCGGTCACCGCCGCGGGCCGCCTCGCCGGTAGCGGCTCGGCGCCGCTCGAGAGCCGGCGCGACGGGTCGCGCCACGAGCAGGATCCCGAGGCGTGGTGGGAGGGGGTGACGGCCGCCTGCCGTGCCGCGCTGGCCGGTCTGGACGCGCAGCAGGTGCGCGGCCTCGCCACATGCGCGACCTCGGGCACGATCCTGCTCGTCGACCGCGACGGCCGGCCGCTCACGCCCGGCCTCATGTACGACGACACGCGCGCGGACGCCGAGGCACGGCGGGTCAACGACCTCGGGCCGCCGGTGCCCATGAGCGCGAGCTGGGGGCTGCCGAAGCTCGTCTGGCTGCTCGAACACGGTCCCGAGCTCCCGCCGGGCGCACGGCTCGCGCACCAGTCCGACATCGTCACGCGGCGGCTCGTCGGTCACGCGGTCGCGGCCGACGCGAGCCACGCGCTGAAGTCCGGCTATGACCTCGTCCGTGAGCGCTGGGCGCACGAGCTGCTCGGCGAGCTCGGCGTGCCTGACAGCCTGCTGCCCGACGTCGTCGCGCCGGGAACGTGCCTCGGCAAGGTCGGCGCCGACGCGGCAGCTCAGACCGGGATCTGCGCCGGCACGCGGGTCATCGCGGGGATGACCGACGGCTGCGCCGGCCAGGTCGCGGCGGGCGCGCTGCGCGAGGGCCAGTGGAACTCCGTGCTGGGCACGACGCTCGTGCTCAAGGGCGTGGCGCACGAACTCGTCGACGACCCGCATGGCGTCCTGTACTGCCATCGCTCGCCGGACGGCGAGTGGCTGCCCGGCGGAGCTTCGAGCTCGGGTGCCGGCGTGCTGCCGGCACGTTTCGCGGGGCACGATCTCGACGAGCTCACACGCCGTGGCGCCGAGCACGAGGACACGGAGGTGATCGCCTATCCGCTCGTCTCCCGCGGCGAGCGGTTCCCGTTCTCCGCGCCTGACGCCGAGGCGTTCACGCTCGGCGAGCCCGGCAGCGACGGCGAGCATGCCGCCGCGCTGCTCAAAGGCCTCGCGTTCGTCGAGCGTCTGTGCTTCGACTACGTCGACCTGCTCGGCGCGCCCACCGGCGGCGAGCTGAGCCTCACCGGCGGGGCGGTGCGCAACACCTATTGGTGCCGGCTGCGCGCCGACGTGCTCGGACGCCCGGTGCGGCTGCTCGACAACGACGAATCGGCGTTCGGCATGGCGATCCTCGCGGCGGCCGGCGGCGGCCGGCTCGCCGATGCCGCGCAGCGAATGGTGCGCGTGCGGCAGGTCATCGAGCCGCGCCGCGAGGCGGGCAGGCTGCACGAGCAATACGGAACCTTCGTGTCAGAGCTCGAGCGTCGCGGCTGGCTCGGGGCCGACCTGGCCGCTCACGCGCGCAGGCGTGTGGATTAGCTGGTGCCGAGCAGGCTGTGGTTGTTCGGCTGTTCCACGGGGCCCAGCGAGACGACGAAGACGACGTGCTGGCGGTGCACCGCGATGAAGTCGTGGACGGCGGCGTTCTCGCTCTCGCCCTCCAGCGGCTCGACGATCACGTCGACGAGCGCGATGAAGTCGCGCTCCGGAGCGTTGAGCAGATCCGACAGCCGGCTGCGATAGCCGTCCGCAGCCAGCGTGGCGGTGCCGGTGATGCGCTGGCGGGGCGTCTCGATCGAGATGCGCTCGTAACGATGCTGCACCCACGCATTGTCGGCAGGCCGCGCGGCCTGCATGAGGTGAACGCACGTTTCTCGGCGGAGGGGCAGACTGGGCGGCGCTATCGAGCCGCCACAGGTCTACCGCCGTCGCAGGGCCATCGCCCTCGGCGGCCTCACGGGGGTGCTCGTCCTCGTCGTTGCCGGGATACGTGCATGCGGCGGCGAAGACCCTGGCCCGGCAAGCGACCTCGCGGACCGCGGCGCGTCGAGCCGCGAGCCGATCGAGCTGCCCCGCCCAGGGCGTCAGATCTTCCCCGCCTATCGCGTCGTCGCGTTCTACGGCGCCCCCCAGAGCGATCGTCTCGGCGTGCTCGGCATCGGCTCGCCGGATCGCGCCGCCGCGCGGCTGAGTCGGGTCGCGCGCCGCTATGCAAGGAGGCAGCGCCCCGTCCTGCCCGCGTTCGAGCTCATCGTGACGATCGCCGCCAAGGAACCGGGTGACGATGGGCTGCACCGCATCCACCAGACCCCGGCGACGATCGATCGCTACCTTCGCGCCGCGCGGCGGGCTAAGGCGCTGCTGCTGCTCGACATCCAGCCCGGCCGCGGCGACTTCCTGGCCGAGGCGCAGCGCCTCGAGCGATGGCTGCGCCAGCCCGATGTCGGTCTCGCGCTCGACCCCGAGTGGCACGTCGGCCCGAACGAGGTCCCCGGCCAGACGATCGGATCCGTGACGGCCGAGGAGATCAACGCGGTCACGGGCTACCTCGCGAGCTTCGTCACCGAGCGCCCGCTGCCCGAGAAGCTCTTCGTCGTGCACCAGTTCACGAGCGGGATGATCGAGGGCAAGGACCGCGTGCTCGACCGTCCTGGCCTCGCGATGGTCATGAACGTCGACGGATTCGGCGACCGTGCCAACAAGCGATCGAAGTACGTCGAGTTCACCACCGACGTCCCGCGCTTCCGCGACGGCTTCAAGCTCTTCTACGAGGAGGACACGAACCTCATGCATCCTCGCGACGTGCTGCGGTTGCGGCCGCCGCCGGACCTGGTGGTGTACGAGTAGCTTTTCGCGAACGAGAGCACGTCCTCGACCTTGGTCCACGAAGCGGCCGCTCTGACGTTCGTCCGCTGCGTTTGGGCACAATCGCAGCGGGAACCAGAATGGCACCGATGTTGGTGTCCATGGTCAGCGCGGCGTTCTATGTCGTGGCCCTCTGCGCCGCGATGACGCTGATCGTTCCGGTCCCACGGAACGCGTCGCCCATTGCCCGCGCCGCTCACGCCGCTTGCGCTGTCTGCGGCGCGGCCGCGATCGCCGCAGCGCTGGCCTCGGCGGTAACGGGTCAGTGGGCGCTCGCGGGAGGTCTTGCCGTCCTGGCTGCTGGCTCGATCGCCCTGTGGCTGCGATTGACGCTCAGGTCGAGGGGGTCCGAGCCGGACGACGGCGACGACAGCGACGACGACGGTGGAGGAGGCCGGCTGCGGCGGCCGCCACCACCGGCCCCGTCCACGCCGCTCGGCGGCCCGCCGCCGGACTGGACGCACTTCGACCGCGCCCGCGAAACCTGGGAACGCTCACGCGTTCGCGCCGGCGTCTGACCTGGGATGCAGGCACCCGTGGATAAATCTCCGCGTTCGCGCCGGACTCTGCAATGGTCTGGCGCATGAAGAAGCTGCTGCTCGCCATCGTCGTCCTGCTCCTCCTCTTCATCGCTGCCCTGGCGATCGCGAACTTCGTGTTCGACAAGAAGAAGACGATGACCCGCACCGTCGCCGGGACGGTCTCAGAGATCGTCGTGAAGTCCGACGGCGGCGACGTCGATCTCGTCCCCGCGAGCGGACAGATCGAGGTGCGCGAGACACGGCACTACGTCTTCTTCAAGAAG
>JALZJA010000257.1 GCA_030860005.1 Actinomycetota bacterium | reverse complement strand
GGGTAGATCGCATAGGCATCCTCATAAGACCACGCGTTGGGATACCAACTCAGCCGCGAATCGAAATACGGCGCATACGTACGCATACGCGCGTAATGCTCAACCATCCAAGCCGCCTGCGCAGAAGTCGGAGCATTGACATAGCTGGCGAAGTCCGACTCAGCCGGCTTGGCGAACTGCACCTTCCCGGCGGGACTGGCCAAAGCGGCCGCGGGAACGCATGCGAGCACGACAACCAACAGCATCGCTGCACGCAAAACACCAGAGAACGAGACCATCGGAGCTCCTTTCGGCGGCTGGGCGATCTCGCAAACGAGACCCCTGGCTTTGCGCCCCCGCCTCACAACGGGTTTGCCCTTGTCGTAGAGGCCCACAAAGGACCCAGCTGAACTATCGGCACGTCAGCCCCCACCCTCAAGAGAGGAGCTGTTGGCCTTCTCCCCCCAGGCGCCTTCGCCGCCCTGCGGACGCTCTCCCTATGAGCCAGGCCGGGACGTTCCTATAGATGTCAAGGGCCCGGTTTCAGCGGTTGCGGCCGATGGGGCCCGCGCCGCAGCTGATCGCGATGGCGGGGGTGGGGCGGCGCCTGGAGTCGAGGTCGGCGAGGTCGGCCTGTAGGGCGTGATAGGTCTCGCGTGCGATGTAGCGCTTGAGGCAGCGGATGATCTCGCGCTTGGTCTTGCCTTCGGCGGTGCGGCGCTTGGCGTAGGCGCGGGTGCGGTCGCAGTAGCGCAGGCGGCAGACGGCGATCATGTGCAGGGCGCGGTTGGCTTGGCGGTCGCCGCCGTAGTTGAGTCGGTGGCGGGTGGTGCGCCCTGAGGAGGCGGGGATCGGGCTGGCGCCGCACATGGCGGCGAACGCTGCGTCGCCGCGCAACCGGTCGATGTTCTGGCCGGCGGTGACCAGCAGCTGGCCGGCGTGGCCGGTGGAGATGCCCAGCAGTTGGGTGGTGCGCGGCGCGGCGCGGCGCACGAGCGGCTGGAGCTGGAGATCGAGATCGGCGATCTCGGCGTCGAGCGTCTCGATGCGTCGCGCCAGCGAACGCAGCGCGAGCTTGGCCGCCTGGGCGGGGCGATCAAGCTCGCCCAGGCCCGGGCGCAGACGACGGCACAGCGTGGCCTTGCCGGCGATGGTCTTGGGCTTGGAGAGCTGCTCGCGCAGCTCCTGAGGTGCGGTGACGATCAGCCCGGAGAGCTGGACCATCGTCGCGCTGCGAGCCTTGACCGCGCTGGCGCGCGTGACGCGCAACAGGCGGATCGCTTCGACGATCCCGTCGGTCTGCTTGGGCACGGTCGTCGCCTTCCCAGCCAGCCAGGACCGGGCGGCCATCTCGGCGTCGACCGAGTCGCTCTTGCCGCGCCGACGCCGCGTGTGCGCGTGTGGCTGGTTGACTTCGACCACCGCCACGGCGTGCTCACGCAAGTAGCGCGTCAGCCCGGCCGCATAGGAGCCGGTCGACTCGGTCGCCACCGTGTCGATGCGCCCGAAGCTCTCCAGCCACGACAGCAGCGCGCTGTAGCCGGCGGTCGTGGTCGGGAACTGCTCGGTTCCCAGCAGCGCGCCGCGCTCATCCAGCGCCGCGGCCTCGTGGGTGTCGGCGTGCGCGTCGACGCCGCCGATGACAACGATCTCTTGGTCCTGCATGCTGTTGGTGTCGTCCCTTCGATCCGGGAGGGCGGCCCGGTCGGGAAGGGCGGACACAACAGTGACGAGGCACTTGTCGCAAGCAGGTTCCTATGAGGTCACGACCCGCCCGACCCGACCACCCATCGATGAGCGGTCAGGGGCAGGCCGCCCGGGCACGACAGGTCCCGGCAATGACACCGAAGGGTCAGTTTGACGGCAGGTCAGGCCCGAGAAGCCCACCCCACACGGCATCTTCACTGTTTGACGGAGGCCTCGAAACCAGGTTCTGTCCTGGAGAGAGTCGAGGCTTTACTGATGTCTGCCCCGAGGAAGTATCCCGACGAGCTGCGTGAGCGCGGAGTTCGCCTCGCGCTGGAGAGTTCGCGGCCGATCGCGCATGTGGCCCAGGATCTGGGCGTGCACCGCGAGACGCTGCGCCTGTGGGTCCGCCAGGCCGAGGCCGACGCCGGCTCGCGCAACGATCGCCTGACCAGCGACGAGCGTGAGCGCATGAAGGCGCTGGAGCTCGAGAACCGCGAGCTGCGCAAGGCCAACGAGATCCTCAAGGCCGCCTCGGTGTTTTTCGCCAAGGAGCTCGACCCGACCCGATCGAAGTGAGCGCGTTCATCGACGCGCACCGTGAGCGCTTCGGGGTCGAGCTCATCTGCCAGACCATCGACGTGTCGGCGTCGGCCTACTACCAGCGCGCGACGGGCCAGCGCTCAGCGCGCGTCGTGGAGGACCAGCGGCTGCTATCGGTCATCCGCGAGGTCCACGAGGCTAACTACTGTGCCTACGGGTACCGGCGGATGTGGAAAGCGCTGCGCCGTGGCGGCGAGGACGTCGGGCGCGGGCGGGTCCAGCGCCTGATGCGCCAAGAGGGCATCCAGGGCGCCAAGCGTCGCGGCAGGCCGTGGCGCACCACCACGCCCGACCCCGCCGCCCACCGGGCGGTCGACCTCGTCGCGCGTGACTTCAGCGCCCCGGCGCCCGACCGCCTGTGGGTGTGCGATTTCACCTACCTGCGCTGCTGGGAGGGGGTGGTGTTCTTCGCCTTCGTCTTCGACGTGTTCTCGCGGCGGATCGTGGGCTGGCAGTTCGCGGGCCACATGCGCACCGACCTGGTCCTCGACGCACTCAGGATGGCGCTGGGGCGGCGTGGCCCGGGCGCCGACGTCGCGCTGGTCCACCACAGCGACAGGGGCAGTCAGTACCTCAGCCACGACTACACCCAGACCCTCGACGACGCCGGCGTGCTCGCCAGCGTGGGCTCGACCGGCGACGCGTATGACACTCAGTCGATAATGGCGATCTCGGTGCTGTCGGACCGGGCCTGACCCAGCGTTACGACTTTGCCTCTCGTCTTGAACGGCGCCGGGTGCACTGGCGTTGATCTGTCGGCTTGGTCTGGCGGTGCCGGGAAGCGCACCGACCGGTCGGGCAGACGTGACCTGATAGGAGCCTTGCCAAGCACCCTGAGTGTCCTGTCCGCCGTCCCGGCCGATGGCTGCGCGTCCCACCCATCCCATCTGGACGGAGGAGCACCTTGCAGACCATCGCATGCACCGTCGAGGAAGTCGTCCTCGGCGTCGATACCCACCTC
>JALZJA010000417.1 GCA_030860005.1 Actinomycetota bacterium | reverse complement strand
CGGCCTTCTTCGCCGCAGCGCTGCGTTCGGCTTTCGTCTGGGCCATCTACGCGTCCTCCTCGTTGTTGCTCTTACTTCGAGTCTTCCCCAACAGACTCCGGGCAAACAGGGAGAAACCGCGATGGTCCCTCGCGGTCCGGCCGCGTGGCTCCGTCTCCAGTGGGATGTCGAAACCGGAACCACGCCACCGCGAGCGCGAAGGTCTTCGCGTTGTGGACCTTCGCGCCCGGCGTGCCGCTTCCGGCGCTCTCCTTCGCGGTGGTCCTCCCGGGGCCGGGCTGAGCGGATCGCTCACGGCGACGGCTTCGTCTCGTTCGAGTGCACACCCAACCTACGACGATCAGCTGCGCCGCCGCGTTGAGGCCGGCGTCACCGACACGCAGGAGCTGTTCTTCAACCTTGCTCTCGACGATATCCGCGAGGCGGCGGCGCTGCTGCGAGCGACCCTACGACCGCGAGGTCATCGATCAGCGCGGCGAACTGGCCGGCTCGCGCGAGAGCGTGTAGCCGGATCGAGCGGCCGCGTCGTGCAGACGCCGCAGTCGCTCGTTCACTGTTGCGCCTGGCGCGCGCGTAGCTCGACCTTGCCGTCGTGGACGCGCGCTTCATAGACCGGCTGGGGGAAGACCGCCGGGCCCTCGACAACGCGTCCGCTGCAGACATCGAAGCGCGAGCCGTGCCAGGGACAGGCGACCACGTCCCCGTCGCGGCTGCCGTCCGCGAGCGGCCCGCCGAGATGGCTACAGGTGTTCGCGATAGCGCACAGCTCGCCCGATCGGCTGCGGGTGACGAGCACCGGCGTGCCGTCCAGGCTGACCGCTCGCATTGCGCCGTCCTCGAGCTCGCTTTCGTCAAGCACCGAGACGAAGTCGCTCGGCGCCGCCCCAGCGAAGGTCTGGTTGACGCGGACGCCGAGGCCGAAGCTGAGCTCGCCGCCCAGGTGGGCGGCGGTGCCGGAGATCAGCAGCGCGAGCGCGCTGAGCGCGCGTGCGCTGGCGCGCCGGTCGCGGGCGCGCTGGATCAGCGAGGCGACGTTGAGGCTCAGGCCGGCGACGTTCATGACCGCGTGCAGCGTGGCGACGCGGCGCGACTCGCCGATCAGGTCGCGCCAATCCGACGCGCCGGTCGCGGCCGCCGGTAGCGCCCCCGCGACCCCGATCGCAAGAGCCCCGTCGGCGGCCGCCCGCGCGGTGTCCGAGCCCGTCAGCGCCGCCACGGCGTCGAGCATGAAGGCGCCCGTCCACGAGCCGACGGGAACGTCGCTGAGCGCCGGATGCAACGGAGCTCCCAGCCACGTCCCATCGAGGACGTCGTGCAGCCACGGAGGCGTTGACACGAGGTCGCGGACGATAGGTTGCCCGCGGTCGGCGAGCTGGTCGAGCCAGGGCTGCGAGTTCGCGAGTCGCTTCGAAAGCGCCAAAGACATCTCTTACCTTCATTCGTTTCGTTGGGGGGATCGGGCCGCGACCGCCATTGACCCGAGCAGTCCGGAAGTCGGCCCGCGGGATCTGAGCGCAGCTGTCGCATCACCCGTGTCAGCGTCGCCAGTCGCGGCGTTCTTACGCGCCTAGTCATGGAGCGTGCGCGCTGCCGCCGCCCGCTGGGTCTTGACGGTTCGCTGGCCTGGGTGGCTGGTTGCGCTTCGGGGTTCCGACCACAAATCCGCGGGGGACAACGCTAAGCGTTAGTCGCCGTCGCGTTAGAGCCCGTCTTCAGGCGTCCGACGATGCGCCGCGTTCTACCAGGCGCACCGTTGGTTTAGGCTGATTTGCAGGCGCTTTGACCGCGGGGTAGTGGGTGCGGCGCTGGGCGTTCCGGCAACGCTAAGCGTTAGTCGCCGTCGCGTTAGTCGTTGCCGCCTCGCGTGAGATGTAGGTCGCGGCGCGCAGCGGGCGCAGTCTGCCCTTGGCGGGGCCGCGGCGGGTGTCAAAGCGGTAGTGGCCGAACGGGTTGATGTGCTCGAAGTGGACGGGGTGGATGTGACGGATGTCGTCGTCGCGCATGGTGTGTCCTTGGCGTTCGAGGGTTTCGAGGGCGTGGGCGATGTAGCGGGTGTTCCAGTAGACGATCGCGTTGGTGATCAGGCGCCGGCAGTCCATGTGGCGTTGCAGCTGCTCGGGGTCGCGGGCGTGGACGCGGCCGCGGTTGCCGAAGCCGACGTAGCGGTGTAGCGCGTTGGCGCTCTCGCCCTTGTTGAGCTGCCCGAGCCCTCGGCTCCGGAGGTCGGGGTCGCCGGCCCAGTCGAGGACGAAGTTCGTGCGCACCAGGCGCCCGTACTCGCGTAGGGCTTTGGCGAGGCGATCGGGGCGCGGGTCGGCGTGCATCCGGGTGAGCAGGACGCTGGGGACGATCCAGCCGCGCTTGATCGATCCGGCGAGGCGCATCAGCTCCTCCCACTGGCCGGCGATCATCTCGTCGCGGACCTTGCGCGCGAGCAGCATGTCGGCGGCAAGGTGGGGTTGGCCGGCCCCGAGGCCGTAGAGCGGGACGTCGGCGATGTCCTTCAAACGCGGGATGAACCGCCGGCCGAGCAAGTCGAAGGCGCCGAAGACGAGCTCGGTGGCGCCGTGCGTGTCAGCGGTATGGATCTCGGGCGCGTCGTCGGCGAGGACGATCGCGTCGAGGGTGTGCAGGCCTTCGCGTTCGGTGACGGAGATGACCTTGCTGCCGAAGTGCGCGTACTGCTGGTTGATCCAGATCATCCACGTGACCATCCGCCGCCGGTAGCCGGCCTCGCGGGCAGCGAACCCAGCGATAGCGCTGCGTCCGATGATCGGGTAGCGCTGACCGTCAGACGAGCTGATGCGTTCCAGGTCGATGGTGCTGCTCTGCGCGAGACCTCGGATCGCTTCGCAGACCCTGGCGTCAGCCGCGGCGACGTGCTCGATCGTGAGGTGCCGCTCGGTCGCTTCGCGTAGCTGACGCTCGGTGAACCGGCAGGCCTCGGCCATCCTCGTGTACCCCATCCCGGTTGCCGCCGCGACGAGCGCGGCGAACAGCTGGCCGCGGCGCTCAGGGCTGCGTGCCTGCTGGCCGCCGGCGTGCGGCAGCTCATCCATGAATGCGGTGTCGCGATCGACGTCGATGATGAGCGCGGCGAGACTGACCTTGGGCAGCATCGCGTGCGTTGAGCTGACGAGACGCCGCGTGCTGTCGGGCAGCAGCTGGGCGCGTGGGCGCCGGCCAACGATCTGCTGGCCGTCGTAGAGCACGTCGACGCCGCTCTCATAGCCCTGTTGCAGGCCGCGCACGCGGCGTTCCTGCTCGACCTGCAGCTCGTCGAGACGCACTCGAGCATCCAGCGGACGGGCAAAGACGGCAGCGAGCTCGACGCGCTCGGCGGACCACTGCGCTGCGGGCATCATCCAGGCGGCAGGGTCCCCGTAACGGTGGCTGCCCGCCCGGTACAGCCGGCGAGCGCGCAGCGCGTCGCGGGCGGCGAGCCACAACGCGATCTCATAGCGGGTACGCACGACACGCCCCTGCTCGTCGACGACCCACGCCCGGTAGGTCGGCGAGAGCACCTCAAGCGGCGCGTCGGGAAGCAGCGTGCGGCGGCGGTTGGTCTCGACGTGGCGGATGGCGTCAAGCAGCGGCTGATCGCCAGGCGCCGCGTGGAGGTCCAGGCCGGCGAGCACCCTCGGCGCGAACTGCGCGAGATGGGCATGACGAGCGGCGAGCGCGTCGCGGCGCTGCTCCTCGACGCGGCGCGTCAACCGGCCGGGGTCCTGCGCCGCGGCGCGCAACCGTGCTTCGCCGACCTCGCGCACGGCCCTGGCGACCGGCTCTTCGCCGCTCTCAAGGGCGTCGACGAGGATCCGTGCGAGCGTCTGTCCAAGCCACGCATGATCGTCACGGGCCTTGGCGGTCTGCTCGCGGTGCTTGGCGACGGCGAAGCGCGCGTGACGCTCGGCGTTCTGCACCCCGGCGGCGTACAGGTCAATCAGCTCGTCGCCGCGCCCGACCAGCGTCTGAGCGCAGAATGCCAGCAACACCGCCAACCGCCGCGACGCGGCGAGCCGCGCGAGCTCCCACGCCGGCCGGCGCCGGCCCTCGCCGGCGAGCATCCGCACGCGGCCCGGCGGCAGCATCGACAGATCGACCTCCTCGGCGCCGAGCTCCTTGAGGTAGGTGAACTTCTCGCTGCTGCAGGAGATATCTCGGCGACGCGTCCGGCGCGGGTGTGCGCAGCCACTCGAGCCACGTCGTGCCATCGGCCCGCCGTTCCAGCAGCCCGTCAAGGCGGGCGCGCCGCGCGCGGTCGGTGAGCTGGGCTGAG
>JALZJA010000401.1 GCA_030860005.1 Actinomycetota bacterium | reverse complement strand
CAGCTGGAGGGGCCCAACGGCGCCTCGGCGATGGGTGGCACGGGTGGCGGCGCGGGTGCGTCGGCCGGCCCGATGCACGACATCCTCATCGAGGAGCTCGAGCTCGGCGTGCGCTCGTACAACTGCCTCAAGCGCGCCGGCATCCAGACCGTGGGCGACCTCATCTCCAAGTCCGAGGGCGAGCTCAACGCGATCCCGAACTTCGGCAAGAAGTCGATCGACGAGGTCATCGAGACGCTGCACAACCGCGGCCTGGACCTGCGCGCGGACTGACTGCACGCTAGCCTCCCGCTCGGCTCATGCGCCACCAGAAGACACGACACAAGCTCAGTCGCAGCTCCTCGCATCGCAAGGCGCTGCTGATGAACCTCTGTAAAGAGGTCATCGAGCACGAGCGGATCAAGACGTCCGAGGCCAAGGCGAAGGCCGTCAAGCCCGAGATCGAGCAGCTCATCACGCTCGCCAAGCGCGGCGACCTGCACGCTCGGCGCCGGGCGCTCAGCACGCTTGGCCAGGACAAGTTCGCGGTTCACACGCTGTTCGACGAGATCGCACCGCGCTACGCCGGGCGCTCCGGCGGCTACACGAGGATTCTCAAGCTCGGTCCGCGCCGGTCGGACTCGACGGAGATGGTCTACCTCGAGCTCGTCTGACCGGCGGCTCGCGCCGGCCCGGCACGACGAGGTACAGGCTCACGAGCGGTGCTGCGGTGACAAACGAGCAAGCTCATCGGCTGGCGCGCGACAAGGGCGTCTCGCGACCGCTGTACGCGCTTGCAAAGCTCGTGTTCGTGCCGTTCATGCGGCTGTACTTCGGCCTGCGCATCACCGGCGCGGAGCGGATCCCGCGCGCGGGCGCGGTCATCATCGCGTCGAACCACAAGAGCTTCTGGGACTCGTTCTTCCTCGCTGCGGGGACGACGCGGCACCTGCGCTTCATGGGCAAGGAGGAGCTCTTCGAGCGGCGGGTCGGCAAGCTGCTCGTGCGCCTGGGGGCGTTTCCGGTGCGGCGTGGCGAGGCCGACGAGGACGCGCTCGATACCGCGCGCGTGATCCTGCGCCAGGGCGGCGTGCTGGCGCTGTTCCCGGAGGGGACGCGCGTGCGCGATCCCGAGGCGCTCGGGACGCCCCGCAGCGGTACGGGGCGGCTCGCGCTGGAGGCCGGCGCGAAGCTCGTGCCCGCGGCCATCTTTGGCACCGAACGGTTGTTCATCGGGCCCGTTCCGAAGCCTCAAGGTGTCCAGGTCGCGTTCGGCGAGCCGATCGCCGTGGCGGGGCTGGCCCCGTCGCCAGAAGCCGCGCGTGAGCTCATCGACGAAACGGTCTGGCCCGAGGTGCAGCGCGAGTACGGGCGGCTGCGCGCGCGCAAGGGCCTGATCGCGGCTGGCCTCGCCGGCCTCGGCCTCGGCGCGGGGATACTGGTTCGCCGCCGCCGCAAGCGATGACCACCCGTCTGGTGCTCGAGTACGACGGGACGGCGTTCGCCGGCTGGGCGCGCCAGCCCGGCCAGCGGACCGTTCAGGAGGAGGTCGAGCAGGCGCTGTGCACGGTCCTGCGAGAGATCGAGCTCCCGCTGACCGTCGCCGGCCGCACGGACGCCGGCGTGCATGCCTGGGGGCAGGTCTGCTCCTACGAGCATGAGGCGGTCGATCCGCTGCGCCTCAATGCGCTGCTGGCGCACGATGTCGCGGTGCTCGAGTCCAACCCTGCGCCAGACGGGTTCGACGCGCGCCGCGACGCGATCGCGCGGACGTACTGCTACCGCGTCCTGCACCGTCGCGCCCGCTCGGTCTGGCTCGAGAGACGCGCGCTGTGGCATGGCTGGAAGCTCGATCGCGCGGCGCTGCAGGCCTGCGCGCATGCGCTTGCAGGCACGCACGACTTCACGGCCTTCACTCCCAGGGAGACCCACCACCAGCGCTTCGAGCGCGACGTCCACGCCGCCGACTGGCGGTTCGACGGCGACCTGCTCGAGTTCTGGATCACGGCCGACACGTTCATGCGCCACATGAACCGCGTGCTCGTCGGGACGATGCTCGAGGTCGCCACCGCCCGCCGGTCGTTCGAGGACTTCATCGCGTTGCTCACAGGACGGCCGCGGTCTGACGCGGGACCGACCGCTCCCGCGCATGGCTTGGCGCTGGCGTCGGTTTGCTACGCGGACCCCTCCCTATTCTGAGGAGGTCCCGATGAAGGTGCTGCTGACCAACGACGACGGGATCGAGGCCGAGGGGTTGCAGACTCTGCGGCGCGCGCTCCTGCACGTACCCGGCATCGAGCTTGCCGTCATCGCTCCCGACGGCAACCGCTCGGCGATGGCGCGCATGATCACGACGCACAAGCCGCTGTGGGTGCAGGAGGTCGAGTTCGACGACGGCACGATCGGTTACGCCACGGACGGCACCCCGGTCGACTGCGTGCGGCTGGCGAACCTCGGGCTCATCGAGCGCTTCGAGGCCGAGCTGATCGTGTCGGGCATGAACCACGGCGCCAACCTCGGCGACGACATCACGTATTCGGGCACGGTCGCGGCGGCGTTCGAGGGCATCGTGCTCGGGCTGCCGGCGATCGCCATCTCTCAGCAATCGGCGGCGGGCGAGATGGACTTCCGCCTGGGCCGAACGTTCAACTTCGCCGAGGGCGCGCGCTTCCTCGCGCGCGTCGTCGAGGAGATCGACGACGTGCCGCTGCCGCCCGGCACGCTGCTGAACGTCAACTGTCCCGCGGGCGATGCGACGGGGGTCGAGATCACGCGCCTGGGCAAGCGCATCTACCGCGACGAGCTGACGCTCACCGACACGCAGGCCGATGGCCGCCGGCGCTACTGGGTCTACGGCTCGGACCCGGGCTTTCACGACGAGCCGGGGACAGACCTCGCCGCCGTCGCCGGTGGCTTGATCTCGGTTTCGCCGCTGCATTTCGACCTCACGGACGCCGCCGGCATGGACGCACTGGACCGCCATGACCTCGGCCGCCTGCTGGCGCCCGCCGCCGAGGAGGTGGAGTGAGCGGGTGAGCGAGGAGGTTCGCGCCGCCGAGCTGCGCGAGCAGCTTCATCGCCACGGCTACCGCTACCACGTCCTCGACGATCCGGAGATCGGCGACGACGACTACGACGCGCTGCTCGACGAGCTGCGCGCGCTGGAGGCGGCCAACCCGGAGCTGCTCACTCCGGACTCGCCGACCCAGCGCGTCGGCGGCGAGCCGGTCTCGTCGCTTCAGAAGGTCCAGCACGAGATCCCGATGCTGTCGCTCGGCAACGCGCGCTCGGAGGAGGAGCTGCGCGCGTGGGTGGCGCGGATGCGCTCCCATCTCAGTCGCGAGGGGATCGAGGACCCGCAGTTCGAGTTCGTCGCCGAGCCGAAGATCGACGGCCTCGCGATCTCGCTGCGCTACGAGGACGGCGTGCTCGTGCGCGGCGCGACGCGCGGCAACGGTGAGGTGGGCGAGGACGTGACCCACAACCTGCGCACGATCCCGACGATCCCGCTGCGGATAGGCGAAGCGCCGCCCGTGCTCGAGGTGCGGGGCGAGCTGTACATGTCGCTGCGCGACTTCGCGGCGCTGAACGAGCGACGAGCGCAAGCGGGGCTGTCGACCTTCATGAACCCGCGCAACGCGGCCGCGGGGACGATTCGCCAGCTCGATCCCAAGCTCGCCCGCGCGCGTCCGCTGTCGATGTGGAGCTACGCCATGGGGCGCGTTGACGGGATCCGCTTCGAAAGCCACTGGGAGGCGCTGCGGTGGCTGCGCGAGCACGACTTCCGCGTCAACGACGACATCAAGCTGCTGCACTCCGAGGACGAGGTCGTCGAGCAGTGCCTGGCCTGGCAGGACCGGCGCGGCGCTCTGGACTTCGAGATCGACGGCGTGGTCGTGAAGGTGTCCGACCTCGAGCTTCAGCGGCGGCTGGGCACCGTGGGTCGCGACCCGCGCTGGGCGATCGCGTGGAAGTTTCCGCCGACGACGAAGGTCACGACGCTCGAGGACATCATGTGGAACGTCGGCAAGTTCGGCGACCTGCATCCGTTCGCGATGCTCGAGCCGGTGGCCGTCGGTGGTGTCACGGTGAAGCTCGCGACGCTGCACAACGAGGAGGACATCGTCCGCAAGGACCTGCGTCCCGGCGACGAGGTCATCGTGCTGCGCGCCGGAGACGTCATCCCGCAGGTGCTCTCGCCGGCGCCGCACGCCGTCGAGCGGCCCGACCGCGCGCCGCTGCCGGCCCCGCCGGAGCGCTGCCCGTCGTGCGACACGCCGACGATCAAGCCGGAGGAGTCCGTCTTCACGACGTGCCCGAACCGGCTGTGCCCGGCTCGCCAGTGGCAGCTGCTCAAGCACTTCGTCTCGCGCGGCGCGATGGACATCGACGGGCTGGGCGAGAAGCAGGTCCACCAGCTCCAGCAGGCGGGCCTCGTGACGACCGCGGCCGACTTCTACCGGCTGAGCAGCGAGCCGCTCACCGAGCTCGAGGGCTTCGGTGAGATCTCGGCGAACCGCACCGTGCAGAACATCGCCGAATCCAAGGAGCGCCCGTTCGGGCGCGTGCTGTTCGCGATCGGCCTGGAGGAGGTCGGCTTCGTGACGGGCCGCAACCTCGCGCAGCGCTTTCGCACGATCGACGCGCTGCTGGCGGCAAGCGCGGAGGAGATCGAGCAGACCTCGGGCGTCGGTCCGAAGATGGCCGAGAAGATCGCCGAGCAGCTCGGCGATGCGCAGATGCGCGAGCTCATCGCCGATCTGCGCTCCGCGGGGGTGCGGATGGAGCTCGAGGGGCCGCCGCCCGGCGAGGGGCCGCTGGCCGGCAGGACGTTCGTGCTCACCGGGACGCTGCCCGACCTCACGCGCGAGCAGGCGACCGAGCGGATCGAGTCCGCAGGAGGAAGGGTCGCCTCGAGCGTCTCGAAGAAGACCGACTACGTCGTCGCCGGCGCGACGCCCGGTTCGAAGCTCGAGAAGGCCGAGCGGCTGAAGGTCGCCGTGATCGACGAGGCGCAGCTGATCCGGCTGCTGGCGGGCTAGCCCTCGGGCGGGCCTTCGTCCAGGCGCGCGATCGAGATCGCGATGCGATCCTGGATCGCGCGCGCGCCCGGGGGGCTGACGCGGTTCATGAGCAGCGCGAACGTGATGTCGCGGCCCGTGCGCGCGCGGCAGTAGCCCGCGAGCGCGCTGACGTTGCTCAGCGTGCCGGTCTTCACCCGGCAGTTCCCCGCGGCGCGCGTGCCGCGCATGCGCCGTGCGACGGTGCCGGTCCGCCCGGCCACGGCGAGCGAGGCGCGGAACGCCCGTCCGGTGTCGCCGCCATAGATGCCCTCCAGCAGCCGCACGACCTGCTGTGGCGTCGTGCGGTTCGCGCGCGACAGCCCGGAGCCGTCCTCGATCCGCGGGCGCACCCCCAGCCTGGCCAGCGTCTGGCGCGCGACGGAGGCGCCCAGGCGCGTCGACCCCTTCTCGCGGTAGCGCGCGCCGAGCCCCTTGAGCAGCATCTCGGCCGCGAAGTTGTTCGACGGGACATTGACGAAGCGGCTGAGCTCGCCGACGGTCATGGAGCGCTGGCTCGCGACCTTCGCCGCGCCGGCCGGCGCCGTCCCGGCGCGGCTGCTCTTCGAGCTGCGCACGCCCACCTTCCTCAGCTCCGCCGCGAAGCGCTGTGCGGCGAAGCGGCCGGCGGCGAGCTGTGCGCGCCCGCGGAAGATGGCGCGGTCGTAGGCCAGCGCGCTGAGCACGCCGGTGAGATCGCCGTCGTAGCCGTT
>JALZJA010000397.1 GCA_030860005.1 Actinomycetota bacterium | reverse complement strand
TCCTGCGCGGCCTCGAGCATCTTGGAGTCCTGCTTGGCCTCGCCGACGCCCATGTTCAGCACGATCTTCTCGATCTGCGGCGCCTGCATCACCGACGTGTAGCCGAACCGCTCGATGAGCGCGGGCCGAATCTCCTCGATGTAGCGGACCTTCAGCCGGGCGGGCGTGGCGGTGGCAGGCATCAGAACTTGGCTCCGCTGCGACGCGAGATGCGGTGACGCACGCCGTCCTCTTCGACGATCCCGACGCGCGTTGGCTTTGAGTCCTTGGGATCGAGCAACGCGACGTTGGAGACGTGGATCGGCCCTTCCTTCTCGATCACGCCGGCCTGCTCCATCGTCCCGGGCCGCGCGCGCTGGTGGCGCTTGATGATGTTCAGGCCATCGACGTAGACGCGCTGCTTGGCCGGATCGACGCGCAGGACCTTGCCGGTCTTGCCGCGGTCCTTGCCGCTGATGACGACGACCACGTCGTCGCGGCGGATGCGGGCGGCCATCAGTGGGTCTCCTCGGGGCGTCGCGCGCGAAAAGCCGGGATGCCGGCGCCGGCTGGCAAGGACGCAGGGAGGGCGCAATGGCAGAGCCATTGCCCCGACCGAGGACGCCGCGGGCACCGCCGGCGAAGCCGGTGGTCGGTGATCGGCGCCCGGCATTTCGAGGGGGATGTTTCGAGGCGACCCACTAGAGCACCTCCGGGGCGAGCGAGACGATCTTCATGAAGTTGCGGTCGCGCAGCTCGCGCGCGACCGGCCCGAAGATGCGCGTGCCACGCGGGTTGTTCGCGGCGTCGATGATCACGGCGGCGTTCTCGTCGAAGGAGATGTACGTGCCGTCGTCGCGCCCGAAGGACTTCTTCGTGCGCACGACGACGGCGGTGACGACCTCGCCCTTCTTGACCGTCCCCTGCGGGTTGGCCTGCTTGACGGTCGCAGTGATGACGTCGCCGACGTACGCGTAGCGCCGCTGCGAACCCCCCTTGACGCGGATGCAGAGGATCTCGCGGGCGCCGGTGTTGTCGGCGACCTTGAGACGTGTCTCGTTCTGGATCACTTCGCGCGCTCCAGAACCTCGACGAGCTGCCAGCGCTTCGTGCGCGACAGCGGGCGGCTCTCGACGACACGGACGCGATCGCCCTCGTTGGCGTCGTTGGCCTCGTCGTGGGCGTGCAGCGTCGATGTCGAGCGCATGATCTTCTGGTAGCGGCGATGGCGGCGGGCCGTATCGATGCGCACCGTGATCGTCTTGTCCGCCTTCGAGGACACGACGGTGCCGATCCGCACCTGCGGCGTCGACACCTTCGGCTCGGGCCGCGGCGTACCGCTGGCTTTGTCGCCTGAGCGTTTGGCCTTCTCCTGACCGCGGCGGCGGGTGCGGGCGACGGCCTTCTTGCGGCGCAGCTCGCGACGCTCGGCATCGCGCTCCTCGGCGGTCCGCGACGGCCGCTGGGATTTCTCTGCGTGCTCGCGGGCGGCGCGCTGCTCCCTGGCACTGAGCTTGGGCGCGGCCGGATCGGCCGGCGCGGCCGCGGGCCCGCCTGGAGCGTCCGCGCCACCCGTCGCTTCGGTCTCGTTCTCGTTCGTCTCGTCGTCAGCCATCGTCACTCCGGTTGTACTCGTCGATCTCACGCTGGCGCTTGACCGTCAGGGCGCGGGCCAGGTCGCGCTTGGCGAACCGCAGTCCGGCCGTGTTCTCGAGCTCGCCCGTCGCGTGCTGGAAGCGCAGTCCGAAGACGTCCTTGCGGGTCGTCGCGATGTGATCGGCCAGCTCTCGCTCGTTCATGTCGCGCACGTCCTTGGCTCTCATGAGTGCGTGTCCTCGCGCATGACGAACTTCGACCTCACGGGTAGCTTGTGGCCGGCGAGGCGCATCGCCTCGCGCGCCAGCGGCTCCGAGACACCGGCCAGCTCGAACATCACGCGGCCCGGCTTGACCACGGCGACCCAGCCCTCGGGCGAGCCCTTGCCCGAGCCCATCCGGGTCTCGGCGGGCTTCTTCGTGAAGGACTTGTCGGGATAGACGTTGATCCAGACCTTGCCGCCGCGCTTGATCTTGCGGGTCATCGCAATTCGAGCAGCCTCGATCTGGCGGTTGGTCAACCAGCCGGCGTCGAGCGCCTTGAGGCCGTACTCGCCGAACTGGATGTCCGTCTGGCCGCGCGACATCCCGGCCCTGCGGCCGCGGTGCTGCTTGCGGTGCTTGACGCGCTTGGGAGACAGCACCTAGCGACCGCCTCCTCCGCCGCCGCGCGGGCCACCGGCGCCGGGCCCGAAGCCCGGACGGGAGGTCCCGCCGCCTCCTGCGCCCCGTCCGCCGC
>JALZJA010000377.1 GCA_030860005.1 Actinomycetota bacterium | reverse complement strand
CGCACCCATGCCTCCATCGACCCGGACGCGCCGCAGCGTGAAGCGGTCGTCCGGGTGCGCCCAGCCCGCAACGACCGTCGTCGCCGCCTTGTACCCCGCGTCGCGCAGGGCGGCGATGACGGCATCGTTGTACCTGCCTCCCGGGTAGCAGAAGAAGCTGACCGGAACGTGGAACAGGCGGCGCAGCCGCTTGCGCGATCCGGAGAGCTGGCGGCGCAGGTCCTCCGGCGCCAGCGTCGTGAGTTCGGGGTGGGTGAGCGTGTGCGACTCGACCTCCCAGCCGGCGCGGATCATGCGCTTGACGGCGCGCGTGCCGCCCATCTCGCGCAGGTTCTCGAGCGTGAGGTTCAGCACGCCGGCCCAGCCGGCGCGCCGCAGGATCGGCAGCGCGTGGCGGACCTGGCCGCTGTAGCCGTCGTCGAACGAGAAGACGATCGGTTTGCTGGGTAGCTTGCCGCCGTGGTGCCAGGCCTTCCACACCTGGCGCTGGGTCACGGCGTTGAAGCCCGCGCGCTTCAGCGCGCGCACTTGGCTGCGAAACTCCTCGGGGCTCACCCACGGGAGCTTCAGCGGCGTCCCCGGCTTGATGCGGCCGATCACGTGGTACATGAGGATCGGGACGGGCTCGTGCGGCGCGAGATGCGCGCCCGGCATCTCCGCGATCGGCGTGACCCGCATGACCGGCGTGGCGATTGACAGCGCTCGCATCGTCGCCTGACTCTGGCCGGTCCCCGCCGGTGGGTCCTCCCCGCCCGTCGTGAGCACGGCCGTCAGCGCGAGCAGCGCCCCGAGCGTCCCCGCCGCCGCCAGCCGCCGACGGCGCCTGCTGCGGCGCTGGGAGGCGGCACGCCGCGGGCGAAGTGCATCGTGGCCCTCCATGCTCGGCGCAATCTACGAGGAACGGATGACGGCTCGCCAGCCGGTCATGGCGCCAGCGCGCGCAACTGCCCCAGCGCTTTGCGCAGCGCGTCATGTGCGACTTCGATCGGCGGGTCCAGGTCGCGGTCGGCGAGCAGCCCGAAGCAGACAGTGCCGTCGTAGGAGACGATCCCGACCGTCAGCCCCTGGCTCACGGGGTTGAGCGGCACTGCCGGGTGGATGGCCAGCAGCCGGCAGCCGTTGAGCCAGAAGGGCTGCTGTGGCCCGGGAACGTTGGAGACGACGAGGTTGAACGCTCGCATCCCACCCAGCGCGCGCGCGAGCCCCGATGACACGAGCGGCGGCGCCCAGCCGCTGGCGCCGACGAGCAGCGCGCCCGCCCGCACGGCTGCGGACTCCTTGATCTGCGTCATCGTCGCGTGGATCGCCTGGATCCGCGCGACGGGATCGGTCTCGCCGACGGGCAGGTCGACGAGCACCGTCGAGATGTGATTGCCGCCCGCGGCGCCCTCGCGGCGCACGCTCACCGGCACGAGCGCGACGAGCGGCTTGTCGCCAGGCTCGCCGGCCGCCTCGAGGTAGTGCTCGAGCATCCCGGCGACGGCCGCCAGCAGCGCGTCGTTGACGGTGCCGCCGCTCGACTTTCCGGCCGTCTTCAGATCGGCCAGCGGCGCGCTCCGCAGGGCGTAGCGCCGGTTCGGCCCCTGGCCGGCGTTGAGCGGCGTCATCGGCGCCGACGGACGCGTCTTGGCCAGCTGGACCGCGAGCTCGGTCGCGCGCCGCAGGTCGCCGGCGGCCCGCCGCGGATCGGGATCCAGCGCGCGCGTGGCGCTGTCGAGGAGCAGCTTCTGAGCGCGGACGATCGGCGTGGCCGCCAGGCGCGCGAGGTGGCGCGTGCGGTCGTAGGACTGGGGCTCCCACTGCTCCTCGGGCGCCGGGATGTCAAGCGGCTCGGGCGACGGGTCGAGCAGCACGGTGCCGATGTCGACCGCCGCGACGCCGTCGACGAGCGCGTGGTGCATCTTCGCCAGCAGCGCGGCGCGCCCGTCACCGAGGCCCGCGATGACGGTCAGCTCCCACAGCGGCCGCGAGCGCTCCAGGCGCCGCGACATCTCCTGGCCGACGAAGTCGGCGAGCGCCCGGTCGCCGCCGGGCTCGGGCAGCGTCGCGCGGCGAACGTGCCAGCCGCCGTCGAACCCGTCGTCGTCGACCCAGACGGGGTTCGTGAGGCCGACCGCGCCGCTCTTCAGCCGCTGGCGGTAGCGCGGCACGAGGTGCAGCCGCGACTCGACACGCCGGAGTACGGCCTCGTAGCCCATCCCCTCGCCGTCCTCGAACAGCAACAGCCCGCCGACGGCCATGTTCACCGGTCCCTGTTCGGCGGCCAGCGACGCGCGGTCGGCGGGGGAGAGGTCCTCGGCCATGGCCCGTCGAGCCTATCCGCGCCGCGCAGCGCCTACCGCGGCGCCATCCGCAGCGCGCCGTCGATCCGCACGACCTCGCCGTTGAGCATCGGGTTTTCGACGATCTGGCATGCGAGCTGCGCGAACTCCTCGGGCCGGCCAAGCCGCGGCGGGAACGGGATCGACTCCCCGAGCGCGACGCGCGCATCGGCCGGCAGGCCGGCGAGCAGCGGCGTGTTGAACAGGCCGGGCGCGATCGCGCAGACGCGGATGCCCGCGGCGGCGAGATCGCGCGCGGCCGGCAGCGTCATCGCGACGACGCCGCCCTTCGAGGCGGCGTAGGCCACCTGCCCGACCTGCCCGTCGTAGGCGGCGATCGAGGCCGTGTTGACGCACACCCCGCGCTCGCCGCCATCGCCGGGCTCGTTGGCGAGCATCGCGGTGCTCGCGAGGCGCAGCGCGTTGAACGTCCCGACCAGGTTGATCGCGATCACCTGCTCGAACGGCTCGAGGCGGTGCGGGCCCTTCGTGCGCGTGACCCGCTCCGCCCAGCCGACCCCGGCGCAGTGCACGGAGATTCGAAGGCCGCCGGGCGCCTCGGCCGCGGTGTTCACCGCGGCCTGCACGTCGTCGGGCTGCGTGACGTCGGCGGCCACGAACCGCGCGTGCTGCCCGAGCTCGGCGGCAAGCGCCTCGCCGCGTGGCGCATCGACGTCGGCGACGATCACGTACGCGCCACCGAAGTGCAGCGCGCGCGCCGTCGCCTCACCGAGTCCCGAGGCGCCGCCCACCACGAGCGCGCCGCTACCTTCGATCCGCATTGCGGGTGCAGAGCCTACGCGGCGTTGGTGGCGCCCGGCCCCGGCACCGCTCGCCGGCCACCGGGCGTTGAGAGGATGCGACGGATCGCGCGGTCGGCCGCGTCGAGGAGCCGAGCCTGGTGACCCAATCGCACCGCCACGAGCTGTACGCCGCCGCCGAGCTGTCCGCGGTCGAGCATCCTCAGAAGCCGTCGCGCGGTGCCCACCGCGCGCGTCGTGCGTCGCAGCAGCAGGCGGTGGCTGCGGCGCAGGGCCTGGGGCGGGGACAGGTGGCCCATGCGCCCCCGGTAGCTGCCCACGAGCGGCAGCGAGCGGTGCAGGTAGCGGCGGAACGCCTCGGGGGTCTGCGGATTGTCTTGGAGGCCTCTCAGCCTGAGGTTCACATCGGCGGTGACCGTGAGGAACTCGTCGCGATAGACGGTGAACAGCGCCAGGTCGGCGGCCTTGTTGCCCCCTCGCCCGCAGCGGCGCAGCTTCGCCGCCCCGGCCGCGCGGTACAGCGCGTCGTAGGACGTGCGCAAGCGCGTCGCGGAGCGCCGCGTGCCACGAGCGTCGCGCCGCTCGGCGTTGTGGCCGATCCGCCGTGTCGAGGCATGCACCGCGTCGAGCCGCCGATCGAAGGCGACGACCTGCTTCGACGCGGAATCGCCGAGCTTCTCGCGCAGCTCGTGCAGGTCCGCGTTCGCGGAGCGCAGCGTCTTCTCGTCGCGCTTCATCCGCTCCGTGAGCGCGCGATAGGTGCTCGGCTGGGCGCCGCGAGCAAGCTTGTCGATCGTCGCGTCGCAGAGCGCGTCTGCCTCGCGCACGAAGTTCGCACGCTCGTCACGAACCTCCTCGTCGCTCGGTCCGCCGCAGGCGCCGACAGCGACGGCCGCCGCCGCCAGCACACCCCACGCCGCCGAGCGGAGCCCCACCATCGAATCGGCGATGCTACCCCACGCGCGACAGCGAAACGGCGAACAGCGCGTCCGCGTCCGTGTAGAGCTCGACGAGCTCCAAGCCCGCGGCGGCGAGGTCGCCGCGCAGGCGCGCGGGCGTGAACTTCGCGCTGATCTCCGTGCGCAGCTCCTCGCGCGGCGAGAACTCGATGTCGAGATCGA
>JALZJA010000369.1 GCA_030860005.1 Actinomycetota bacterium | reverse complement strand
GGCGACGAGCACCTGCACGCGCACTTCGCCGCCGGCGCCGCGCTCGACGCGATGCGCCTCGCGGCGCTGACGGGCTTGCCGTACACGCTGACCGCCCACGCGTTTGACATCTTCCTGACGCCGAGGAACCTCCGCGACAAGGTGGAGGCTGCCGGGGCCGTGTTCACGGGTTGTGAGTACAACGTCGCGCACCTGCGCACGCTCGCGCCGGCGTCCCGCGTCCACAAGGTCATCATGGGCGTCGATACCGAGGCGTTTCGTCGTTCCAAGCCTCTGCCGGGCGGGCGCACGGTGCTCGCCATCGGCCGGCTCGTCGAGAAGAAGGGCTTTCACGTGCTCGTGGATGCGCTGGCTGATATTGCGGATGTGCGCCTGCGGATCGTCGGCGACGGGCCGATGCGCGGCGAGTTGCTGCGGCGCGCGGCCCGATCGGGGATCGACGTCGAGCTGCTCGGAGCGCGCACGCCCGCGCAGGTGTGCTCCGCGCTCGAGGACGCCGACGTCCTCGCGATGCCGTGCATCGTCGCCAGTGACGGCGACCGCGACTCGATGCCGGTCGTCGTCAAGGAGGCGATGGCGATGGAGCTGGTCGTCGTCGCCAGCGAAGAGGTCGGCCTTCCCGAGTGCGTGCGCGAGCCGTGGGGACATCTCGCCGCCCCCGGCGATGCCGGCGCGCTCGCGGAGGCGCTCGATGCCGCGCTCGCACGGAGCGACGATGAGCGCAGGCACGCCGGGTCGCTGGCGCGGGAGTGGGTGCGCGATCACGCCGACGTCGACGTCGAGACGGCCCGCATGAGCGAGGTCATCGGGCAGCTTCATCGGTGAACGCGCGCTATGCGGCCCGGGACAGCAGCGTCATCATCGACAGGTGCACCTCGCGCTCGATCTTCGGATAGATCGCGACGCCCGGCTGAAAGCCGCCCTCCCCGTCGGCGTCGCTGCCGCACTCCAGCGTGAAGCCGACGATCGGCCGCTCCAGGTCGGCCGTGAAGTTCAAGCTGAAGGCGAAGTCCGACGCGGTTCCCGAGGCGGGATAGAGCGCCAGCGACGGCTCGACGGCATAGGCCGATCGGGAGCGGGCGCGGGGGTCCGAGCCGGCGCCGTCGAGGATCGCGGCGCGCATCGTGCGCCCGAGCGCCTCGTGCTCGTCGAGCAGGCGCTGCCCGGCGTCGTTGGGGATGTACTCGCCGTAGGGCCCGCCGAAGCCGCCGTCGCGCCGGCCATCCCATTCCGGGTTGGCGAAGCTCTGCGCCGGCTCATCGGACTGGTTGTCGTCGATGCCCCATGGAAAGAGGATCTTGCGGCTGAAGGAGTGCACGTCGACGTAGACCTCGATGCGGCGGTCGCGCAGCAGGCCGACGACGTTGCGTGTCTCGGGCTCGGACGCCGCTGCCGGCCCGATGTACACCTGCGGATCGCACGGATCCATCGACGCGGACACGGCCGCGGCGCCCGCCCGGCTGTAGTAGCGGTCGAAGTCCCATGCGATGTCGAAGTTGCGGTTGATGTCGACGCCGCGGCAGGTCGAGCCGGCCGACGGCGGACGGCGGTTCTTGCGCCACATCGCGTTGGCAGCCGACGACTGGCTGAAGGCGCGCCCGTCGGGATTGACGAGCGGCGCCACGTGGAGGTCCAGCGCGTCGACGATTCGCCGCACGTCGGCGGCGGAGAACGACGCTGCCGCATAGGAGACGTCCGGGCTCGCCGCGGTGTCGGTGAACGCCGGGACCTCGAAGTCGGTGCCGTCGGCGTGGGCGTCGAGCAGTCGCTGCACCATGGTCAGCAGCGCGTCGGGCGGGACCCACTCGCGCGCATGCGCGCCGCCGGTCAGCAGCACGGGCCGGCCATCGCCACCGCCGATGCGCAGGAGCGAGACCCTGCGTCCGTCGTGCGTAGCGTTGGGCAGCAACGTCCGCCCGCACAGATCCGGATGGGCCGCCGCCAGCGTGCCGAGCTGCGTCTCGATCGCGGCCGCAGACGAGGGGTAGGCCACCGCTACTCCTCCTCGTCAGGGGCCCGCTGGATCTGGCCGTAGAGCTCGCGGCGCTGCTCATCCAGCGCGTCGGGCTCGATGACGGACTCGACGCTCAGCCCACGGGACGCAAGCTCGGCCAGCGCCTCGTCCGCCGCGTAGCCCGACACCTGCCAGCGCTCGTCATCCAGCCGGATCGCGCTCGTGCGCTCGAAGTCCAGCCCCGCGATGTCGCCGAGGCGCCGCATCGCGTCCACCGGCCCGGCTATGCGTACGAGCTGCATCGCGTCGTTCACTCCCTTCCTGGTGCGAACGGTATGACATGCCCAGGCTAGGGTTCCCCCGCATGACGGCGACGGGGAGTGAGTCGGCCGCGCCAGCTCTCGCGGCTGACGACGCAGGGTCCGGCAAGCGTGGCGCGATCGAGCAGGCCGGCGAGCAGCGCTCGACGCGCCTCGAGTCGCTGCGCGCGCTCGGCTGGCTGGCCGTGCTCGTCGCGCACGTGCTCACGCTCGCGCTCGCCTATCAGGGCCTCGGTGATACCTACAAGAACCGGCTCATGCTCGGCGGCGGCGTCCTCGGCCTGTACCTGTTCTTCGCGATGTCGGGCTACCTGCTGTACCTGCCGTTCGCGCGCCGCCAGCTATGCGGCGAGCGCAGGATAGACGTGCGCCGCTATGCGCGTAACCGGATGCTGCGCATCCTGCCGGTGTACTACCTCGTCATCGCGGTCCTGCTGATCGTCCAGCCGCTCGACGCCGATCGCGGCGACTGGTGGCGCTGGCTGACGTTCACCCAGAACTTCTCGGCGGAGACGATCCACCGCCTCAACGCGCCACTGTGGTCGGTCGTGGTCGAGGTGCAGTTCTACATCGCGCTGCCGCTCATGGCGTGGGCGGTCGCGAAGCTCGGCGGGCGCTCGTTCCCGCGCACGGTCGCGGTTCTGGCCGGCATCGCGCTCGCGAGCTGGATCATCCGCTCACGCGAGGTGGTCAACGCGGCGGAGCCGAACATCATCGGCCCGCTCGGCAAGTACGCGCTTCCGTCGTTCCTCTACGCCTTCATGGGCGGGATGCTGCTCGCCGTGCTGCGGCTCGCATGGGAGCGGCGGCCACCGCGGTGGGCGCAATGGCCGGTGGTCGGCGCCTCGGGAGCGTGGATCGCCGCCGCCGTCGGGCTGCATCTCCTCATCGCCTACGACTTCGACTACCAGGAACCGTGGGTCGCGCTCGTCGCGGCGCTCATCGTAGGCGCCTGCGTCCTGCCGTTGCGCACCGGGGTCATCGTGAACATCCTCGAGCGGCGCCCGCTCGCGGTGGTCGGCGTCGCGTCGTTCAGCCTGTATCTGTGGCATTGGCCGATCCTGCAGGCGCTCAGCGGCGTGCATTTCGGCGCCGCTCCGGGTGAGGCGGTCGGGATCGTGGGCGAGCAGACGGACTTCAAGGGGCTGCTGGCCGTCGGGCTGCCGCTGTGCGTCGCGGTCGGCCTGGCGAGCTACTGGATCATCGAGCGCCCGTTCCTGCGCCGCCGGCGCGGCTGGGGCACGACGGAGGCGGCGCCCACCGCCGACGCGCCGGTTGCGTC
>JALZJA010000250.1 GCA_030860005.1 Actinomycetota bacterium | reverse complement strand
CTGGAGCAGGCCGAGCAGGTCGACCGACGACCAGTGTTCGACGAACTTCCCATCTGGTCCGACGCGATTGATCTCGATGAACGGAACGCAGACGCCGGTGCCGGTTGGCGGGATGCCGAAGAGCTCTCCTTGGTGGGTGCCGCGGGCGGTCATGCGCTGCACGACCCGGTCATCTTCGGCGATCTGGTCCTCCACGATCACGTGGAAGTCAGGGAACGTGCGATGCATGAGCGTCACCCATTCCTTGAGGCCGGTCAGGCCCGGTGTCGGTTGGTCCCCCGGTACATGGTGGACGTAGTCGGCCGCGACGAGCTCGTCGGCGACGGCGAGATCGCCCTGGGTGAACACTTCGTCGGCGAGGCGGTGGGCACGAGCTTTCAGCTCTTGGTTCCTGCACATGCGCTCGTCTCCTTGTCGGGATCCTGAGACGGTCCTATGGTGCGACATGTCGAGATCGCTGACCATGTCGAGAGCTCCCCACGTTGTGGCCGTTTCCTGGACGTTTGGCGGTAGTTAGAGATGGCGCGTGCGAATGTCAGCCCGTTCGGGGCGCTGCTGAGGCGCCACCGGCTTGCGGCAGGGCTCACCCAGGAGGCGCTCGCCGAACGCGCGCGAGTGAGCCCGAAGGCGGTAAGCGACCTGGAGCGAGACGCCGCTCGTGCCCCGCGGTTCGGCACCGTGGGACTCCTCGCCGACGCGCTCGGCCTCACGCCTGAACTGCGGGCGGATCTCCTCGCCGCCGCACGGCCGCGAGCAACCCCCGCCGGTGTGCCCACCACACCCGCGATGCCGCGACCGCTTACGCGCTTGGTGGGGCGCACGAGCGTCGTCGCAGCGCTGGCCGAGCTCATCGGCCGCGATGAGATCCAGCTGCTGACCCTGACCGGTCCCGGCGGCGTGGGCAAGACCCGCGTGGCAATCGAGGCCGCCCGCCGCACGGCCGCCCGCTTTCCCGACGGAGTCGTTTTCGTGGACCTCGCGTCGCTACAAGACTCCGCGCTCGTGCTCGCCACGATCGCCCACGGCCTGGGAGTCGACGAGCGCGACGCGACGTCTCTTCACGACGGCCTTGCAGCGTCACTGCGCGATAAGCAACTGCTGTTGTTGCTCGACAACTTCGAACGCGTGGTCGCCGCCGGCCAGGCGATCGTGCGCCTGCTGGAGGCATGTCCACGCCTGGTTATGCTCGTCACCAGCCGGGTCGCGCTGCAGCTGCGGGGCGGGCGCGATTACCCAATTGCTCCGCTTGCCTTGCCGGGACCGACGGACGCACCCGAGTCGCTGCTGCGGTCGCCGGCGGTGGAGCTGTTCGTCGACCTTGCTCGCGCCAGTGGGGCCGAGCTGCGAATGGAAGGCCAGACGCCGGGTGCGGTGGCCGAGATCTGTCGTCGGCTGGAGGGCGTTCCCCTCGCGATCGAACTCGCTGCTGCAAAGGCCAGGTTTCTGCCCCCGCCGGTGCTGCTGGCACGCCTGGAAAAGCGGCTGCCGCTTCTGGGGCGCGGGCGCCGCGACCTCCCCGCCCGCCAGAAGACGATGCGCGATGCCATTGCCTGGAGCTACGAGCTGCTGGAGGCATCCGAACAGGCGCTCTTCCGCCGAACTTGTGTGTTCGCCGGTGGCGGCACGCTCGACGCGGCGGAGGTGGTCTGTCGGCAAGGCCCATCGTGCCCATCGATCATCGATGGGTTGGCGACGTTGGTCGACAACAGCTTGCTGCAGACGACCGCGGTGCCCGCGGATGAGGGACCCGACGTCGCGGGGCATGCCCCCCGCCTCTTTGTCCTGGAGACGCTCCGCGAGTACGGGCTCGAACAGCTGGTGTCGCACGGCGAGACAAATGAGGTGTGCGAACTCCACGCGACGTACTACCTCGCGCTGGCCGAAGACGCGGCGCGCGCGCTCGGTGGTCCGGACGGTGCGGCGTGGCTGGCGCGGCTCGACCGCGAGCACGACAACATGCAGGTCGCGCTTCGGTGGGTGCGCGATCGAGGAGACGGACCGACGGCGCTTCGCTTGGCGGGTGCGCTTTGGCGCTTCTGGCAGCGGCGGGGTCATCTGAGCGAGGGGCGGCGGTGGTTGCGTGAGGCGCTCGAGCTGCGCGCTGCCGCGAGCACCATCGCGGTGCCTGTCGAGCTGAACGCCCTGGCCGGGGCGGCGACGCTCGAGATCGACCAGGCGGCTTACGATGAGGCCGAAGCACACATCGCCGAAGCCGTGGCTATCGCTCGCGAGCAGGTAGCGCCTTCCGATCTGGCTGCAGCCCTGAACCTGAAGGGCCTGTTAGCACGCGAGCAGGCCCGCTACGCGGACTCGGTGCGCTACCACCAGGAGGCGCTGTCCCTGGCCCGGGAAGCCAAGGATCCAAGCGGCGAGGCTACGGCTCTGCTCGGTCTCGCCCAAGCGGCGATGTTCAACGGCGATGCCGCTGAGGCCAGTGTCGTTGCCCGCGAGGGCCTCGCGCTCGCCCGCGAGCGGGGGGACAGCTATCTCTTGGCGCGCGCGCTCATCCTGGTCGCGTGGCAGGCCGCCCATACGGGCCGGTACAAGGAGGCGGAGGGGCTTGCGAGCGAAGCCCTGGCCCTGTTGGACGCCGATGGAGACACCGGCGAGTACGCGGAGGTGCTCTTCTTGTTGGGCGCTGTCGCGCTGTTTCGCGGTGAGCACGAGCGGGCGGCCAGCTTCTTCAAGGACAGCTTGGCCTTCAATCGCACCCGAGGCGCCGAGCGGCTCTGGGCCACAGACTTGGGCGGCTTGGCGTCCGCCGCCCTCAACCTGGGAGACGCGGGGCGCGCGCGAGCGCTTGCCGAGGAGAGCCTGACGCTGGCCCGCCGGTACCGCGACCCCTGGAGCGCGGCGATGTCGCTCAGTGTGCTGGGTCATGTCAATCTCGCCGAGGGTGACGCCGGACGAGCGCGGGAGCTGTTCGCGGAGGCATCAGATCTGTTCCACACGATCGGCAACCTCATATACCTGCCCTGGTGCCTGGAAGGCCTCGCCGGCGTGGCGGCGGCGCGGGGGCACTACGAACGCGCCGCCGAGCTCAGCGGCGCAGTCGAGGCGGTGCGACGTGAAGTTGGCTTTTCCGTCCCACCGATCCACCCACTCGCTCACGCCCGCGTCCTCGCGACAGTGCGCGAGTCCCTCTCCCAACAGACCTTCGATGCGGCGCAAGCGGCGGGCGAGGCTCGACCCCCTGAGCACACGATCGCTGCCGC
>JALZJA010000339.1 GCA_030860005.1 Actinomycetota bacterium | reverse complement strand
GTGCGCCCGAGCGCGCCTGCGCTCTGCGCGAGCGTGGGCCTGCCGGCGTTCGATGCGGCGTCGGGCGCGCGCTCGATCCGCCTGGGCGCGGCGTTGCTTGAAGCGTTGCGCGCGGACTCGGGCGTGTTGGGCGCGGCTGCGGTCAAGCTCGCTGCGCGACGGCCCAACGGGCGGGCTTGCGGCGGGCGGAGGACCAGCTTGCGGGCGCGGGCCGGTAGCGGCGGTGTCGGTAGAACCGGTCAACGCGCTCAGCGCGACCGACGCCAGCACGAGCGCCGCGACGAGCGCGGCACCGATTGCCAGCAAACGATTGGTAGCTCGAGACCGGGACACGCGTTGGCGCGCGCACGAATCTCGAGAGCGCGTGGAGCGCGGGCGAGCGGCTGACCGGCGCGCTCTGCTGGCGCGCGGGCGCGGCGCGGCGTGAGGCGCGGTTGCGTCGGGCGATGAGAACACCGCGGCGATCCCGTCGTCGGTCGACTCATCGCCCGCGGGAGCCGCGGCAGGCGGCTGCTCCCACAACGCGGCCAGACGCTGTTCGTCCTCCGCGAGTAGCTGCGCGTTCACGGCCATAGCGAATCGCTGTCGTCATCGATGGCCAGATGACACCCCTCGGATTGCAAGCTCGCCACTTGCTGCGGCCTGCGGTCTCGGCAGCACGAGGATCTCAAGGTTCTGGCGTCGCGTGAGTCGCGTGAGTCGTGTGCAGCCGCGATCTCTGAGATGCCCGCGGGATTTTCGGGGGGTGAAGGAAGGGTCGGGGACGACAGCAGACCAGACGTTCACCCCGTACCACGACCTGGAGGGAGTAGCCATGCGCGTGCTGAGGCCGGGATGCGCAGCGCGGCGCGCCCGTGGAGCGCTGCTTGTCGCGGCGCTTGCGCTGAGCTCGTGCGGCGGCAGTCCGGCCGCTGATGCGCGCGTGCTGTCCGAGGTCGAGTACCTGGCGGTCGTCAAGCGGGGCTGCTTGGCCGCCAAGCGGGCCGCCGAGCAGGCGAGGAGGGCAAGTGCGGTGCCGGCGGTCTACCTGCAGCGGGCCGCGGAGGCCGCGGAAGCGATCGAGCGCGAGTTCGCGAAGGTGCGCCCTCCGACTCGGTTTGCGGCTGCGCATCGCGAGTCGCTGCGTCTTGGAAAGGAGCAGCTTGAGCTCATTCGCACGGCGATCGGCAGGCTCCAAAGCGGCGAGCCGCCGCAAGCGCTCGCCGCTCTGCAAACCCGCAACCGAAAGCTGCTGGAGCGCGCCAATGAGATCGCAGACGAGTTCGGCGTGCCGGAGTGCGTCCACGACCTGGGCGGCTTGTGAGCCAGCGCGGCCCAGCACGCTGGGCGGCACGAACGGTCGGGCAGCGAAGCCCGCGGCGAGCCTCATCGGCTCGCAGAAAGGGAGCGCGTGACGGTGCCGTTCGATCGTCGGCGTCACGCGACGCCGATCGGCGCCGACCGCCGAATGGCGGGGTGTCCGGTGAGGCGGGGTTCGCCGCGTTCGGTGTGCTTGCGGTGCTCGTCGTGGCGGTGGTCGGCGCGGTCCTCGCGCTCGCGGTCGTCGTCGCGATGTTCGCGCCCGGCGCCAGCCACGCGTGCGAGGCGCTGGACGACGGCGGCGAGCCGGTCGGGCCGGACGTCGGGTCGCTGGGCGGAGTCGGTGGCACTGGCATCACACCCGCCGAGCTGAGGACCGTGCGCTCGAGTCCGCTCGCCGGCAGCAAGTTCACCCGCGGCGCCTTTCGAAGCACCGCCTACGGCCCGCCGTGGGGTGGAATTCAGGGGCTTGGCGTAGCGACGGCCGGCGGCATCCGAATCGACGGCGGCGCACCGAAGAAGTACCTCATAGCCACCGATCCGCGTTTGATCGCGCTCGGGCAATGGGTGTACGCGTGGCCCAACCCGTTTCGCTGGCGCGGAGCGTTCCTTGCGGCCGACACCGGCGGCAAGATCGACGGCAAGCACATCGACTTCTATGACTGGCGTGGACGCGCTCATCAGAACAGGTGGAGTCAGCAGGTCAAGGTCAGCGACCAGCCCGTGGCGCCCGGAGCGCCGGAGCGAGACGGCGCCCCGGACAGTGATCCGGGCGAGGTCAATGCCGCGGCCGCGGAGCAGACGGCCAGGCAGCTGACAGGACAACCGGCGGGCTTCGCGCTGGTCGATGAGAACGGCCGGGTGCTGGGGTCCGCGTCGCCGAACGCGACGAACCGTTCGGCGTCGATCACCAAGGCGATGGTCCTGATCGCGCTGACACGAGACGCTCGAGGCCGAGCGCTGAGCGCGCGTGAGCGTGATCTGGCGGCCGCGATGATCCGCCGCTCTGACAACCAGGCCGCGAACGCGCTGTTCGCGCGGGTCGGCCCCGCGTCCGTCAGCGCTGTCGCGCGCCGCGCCGGCATGACGCACTTCACGCTCGTGCGTCGCAAGCAGACCCCCGGCGGGTTCATCCTGGGCTACTCGCGCGTCTCCGCGGTCGACCAGGCGCGACTGTTCGCTCGCATCGACGAACTCGCCGCCGCTCGTCACCGCGCCTTCGCGATGGCGCAGCTCGAGAGCATCGAAGGCGCCGGCCGCTTCGGGATCCTCGACGCCGGTCTCAACGCGGTCATCCGCTCCAAGGCCGGTTGGCGGCCCGAGAGCGAGGGCGGCTGGACAGTCAACCAGGCCGCGCAGATCACGATCGGCGGCAAGACCTACGGCTTCGCGGTCGTGCTCGGCAAGCAGCCGACCTTGCAGGCCGGAGGGGCACGGATCGCGTCGGTGGCGCGCGCCGCGTTCACCGGCTCTACCGCCGGCGTCGCCGGCGACGGCTGTGACCTGGCCGCGCCGCCGCTGTCCAGCGACGCGGGCGAGCGCGTCGGCGAGATCGCCCGACGCTACCTGGGCAAGGACGCGCGCAGGCAGTCCTTCACCGGATTCCGGCCGTCATCGACGCAGCTCGCCTGGTGTGCGTGGTTTTCGACGAACGTCTGGCGCCTGGCGGGAGTCCCGATCGACGTCAGCCACTTCTCCGGTCACCAGTATGCGTGGGGCAAGAAGAACAAGACGCTGTTCAAGGGCCTTGGCCAGCGGCCGCGCGGCCCGACGCCACCGCTGGGGTCGGCGCTGATGTACGGCTCCGGGCCGCAGACCGTCGGGACCTCAAAGCACGTCAACCTCGTCGACAAGGTCAACCCCGACGGCACCTTCATGATCACCGGCGGCAACCAGGACTCAAGCCGCGTCACGCGCCAAGGCCCGTGTCGCATGACCCGTGCGGACCCCGCGAGGCTGAGCGGCCCGGGTTGCGACCGCAGGCCGATCTACGCGATCGCCGCGCCAACACCCGCGACGTAACCGGCGATGAAAAAACTGCTCGCCACCCTCGTACTCGTCACCTTCGTCTTCGTCGGCATCATCCTTCTCACCGGCGGCGCGAACGACGGACCGATGACGCCGACGACGTCCTTCCCCGGTATCAGCGACTTGCGACCGGTACCCGCTCCGCAGCTCACCGAGGAGCAGATCAACCGCCAAGACCCGCCCGACCCGCAACGCCAACGCGACGAGGCACGCGCGTTCGATCGACGGCCGCTGCTCAGCGCGCTCCCGACGACGTTGCAGGGCGTGACATTCGACATCGGCGGCCTGGCTGCCGATGGCCGCACAACGATCGTGCTCGCTGACGCCCACGGGCTCGGACGCAGGCGCGCGCGGATCGCCTACGAAACGCTGCGGCGCAAGACCGGCGACCGCTCACGCTCCTACCGACTGGAGAGCCAGCCATGACCACCCGACAGGCAGTTGTTGCGGTCGGCACAGTGCTGCTGCTCGCCCTGACCGGCTGTGGCCCGCGAGCAGCAGGCCCATCGGCGGACGGCGACAAGCATCCCGGCAGTACGACGCAAGCCCCGTCGACCGCGATCGACGAACGCGGGCTGCCCGCCGCCGGGCGCGCCGCGCTGCAGTACACGCTGGCGGCGCGATCGTGGACTGCTTCGAACCACCGGGCCCACTACCGCGAGCAACTCGCCCTGTCGACCGGTTCGCTTCGCCGAGCGCTCAGGCGGGCGCCGCCCACACGCGAGCAGATCGCCGCCTACCGCGCCGACGCCGCGCGCCTGGAGGCGACCGCGTTGTCGGCCACGAGCCTGCTGGACTCACCGACGCAGTCCCGGTACCGGTTCGTGCTCGACGAGCGCAGCGTGGCGGCCGGCCAGACCGTCCAGGAGCACACCACCTACCTCATCGAGCTTCATCGCCGCGGCGGGCACTGGCTCGTCACCGCGTTCACGGTCCAGCCGTGACCGGCAAGGCGTCATTGGTGCGCCTTTGCGTGTGCCATCCTGCGCGCAGGAGACCGAGTTGATGTCGCAGCCAGCACAAAAGCGGTTCGTAGAGGCACAGGACTCTCCTGCGATCGAGCCGTTCGCGTCGATCATGGAATACGCCACGCGGCTGGGGCCACGCCACCTCTGGATGCTGCAGCAGCTCTCGAGGCTCCGTGAGCGCCCAGAGCGCTGGATCGTCGCCGGACCAGCCCGTGTTGAGAGCTGGCATGTCGGGGCGATCGTCGTTGGCCCGCCCGGAGTCTTCTTGATCTGGCCAAAGGCGACGCGCGTCGAGCCGGGGTTGTGGGCCAATCTGCGGGAGTGCCGCGAACACGTGCAGCGCTGCCTTGGCGAACAGTCGCGAGCCGCGGTGGAGGTTGTTGTCTTCAGCCCCAGCCATGTGCGCGGCCACATGCAGCGCTGGATGGACACCGAAGACGATGTTCTGACTGCGGATGGGCGTGACCTGGACCGGCTGCTCGCGGAATGGGAGCCCATCTCCGGTGTGCACCTCAGCGAGCAGTGGCTCTCCTGGCTCGAGACGGCGTCGGCTCCGCGCGAATGGCTCTACGGACCCGACTCGGGCGCGCATCAGCAGTATCCGCACTGGCCGGCCACAGGCCCGATCACTGCTGCTCGACCCGGCGACTAGGTCGAGCCGAGTCAGCTCGGGCTGGGCGGCTCTCGATCGGTGTTGGCCCGACCGCTGGCGCGGTCAGGAACGCGGCCCAGCTGCCGAAGCGACGGTGGACTGCAGATGCGGAGGCCAGCCGTGGGCCCCAAGCTCGTCGCGGCGAGCGCGAAACCGCGTACGTCCTGAGGTTTGGGGGGTGTCAGACGCCGGGTCGCAACGACAGCGCTTCAGGAACTCACGATCCAGGAGCGGGACACCATGGCGAGCGTCGGAACGATCGGCAGGATGGCGGCCCTGGTCGCCGCGACAGCGCTCAGCGGCTTTGCGGGCTTGAGCGCCGTCGCAGGGAAGGTGATGGACCAGATCGGGCTGCCCAAGATCGGCGGCAAGGAGTTGAAGTTCGACGTCGAATCGTTGGCGACCGCGGTGCTCAGACCCGCCGACGGCGCCGGCGAGTCCACCGTGCTGGCGGCAATCGTCGCGATCTTCGCGCTGCTGTTCCTGGCGGCGATCATCTACTTCGTCTTCGGGCTGATTCAGGGGCTGCGCGGCGCGAGGGGAGGCGTCGAGACGGCCTTCAGCGTAGTCGCGGCGCTGGTGATCGCGATCGTCGGCTTTCAGGTCCTCGCGTAGACGCCGCCGCTTCGTGTCTCGTTCACGAGATCTGACCCTCGCAGCCGGTGCGTTCCTCGTCACGGCCGGCTGCGGGCCGCCTCATGCTGTGGCCAACAAGATCAGCAAGGGTGCTGGCCGGGGCGAGTTTCAGAACGTCGGCGGGTTCATCCGCGCGATCTTCAAAGACCCCGAGCACCAGAACAGCGCGTTCATGCTGTTCACTGCGCTGGTCGCGCTGATGTTCCTGGCGGCGATCGTCACGATCGGACTCGGTGCGCTGCAAGCGGTGCGCGGTGACCGGGGCGGCAGCGACACGATGCTCGGCGGCGCCTACGGTCTGCTCGCCGTCCTGGTCATGTTCGCGGTGATCCTGTGAGCCGGCTCGCGCAGCGCTGGCAGAACACGGGATGGGGGCGTCCGATCGCGCTTGCGCTACTGGTGATGTGGGTCGCTCTGTCGGTGTCCGCGGCCTTCCCGCAGGACGCTGACGCGGCGTTGCCACTCCTCATCGGCGGAGGCCTGTTGGTGGCCGGGTTCCTTGGCGGAGACAAGATCGTCGGGGCGGCCGGAGAGCTCGTGCTCAAGGGCGTGCAAGCGGTCTTGGATTGGATCTACGGCGGACTGAAGGACACGATCACGCCGTTTGTCATGGAGTTCCTGACCCGCGTCGATCTCGTGTTCGAGGGCGGACTGGAACGGTTGGTCGTGCCGCTGGTTGTGATCGGCGCTGCGTTGATGGTGCTCGGGGCGGTCTCCTCGGTCATCCAGGGCTACGGCGCCGTGATCGCCGGGACCGCGAGCTCGGCGAGCATCATCAGCGGCGTGCTGATGCGGGTCGCCGGCCTCGCGCTGCTGCTCGGCTCATGGCACACCCTCGTGCCGATCGCCGTCGACGTCGCAAACGAGTTCAGCGCCTACGTGCTGACCGATGAAGCCGTCAAGGACGCGCTGGCCAAGACGTTCGGGCTGAGCGCCGCCGGCGGCGCGAGCGCCGGGATCGCGGCCGCGGGGGTGGCGCCGATCGTGCTTGTGATCTTGCTGACACTGCTGGCGATCTGCTTCATCGTGCTGCTGTTGTTGAAGTACGTGGTGATCTTCGCCTTCGCCGTGCTGTATCTCGGCGGGCCGGTGATGATCGGGCTCGGTGCGTTCCCGGGGCTTGGCAGCGTCGCGGTCAATGCGCTGGTGCGCAGCCTGGCGATCTTGATGTTGATCCCGCTGGCGTGGGCGACGGTGTTCGCGGCGTGGGCAGCGGTCAACAGCACGCTCGTGACCAACCCGCCGAAGGAGGCCGGCGCGTACGCGCTGACGGTGATCAACGGGCCGGGGATCTTCGTCGCATCGTGCCTGGTCGTGATCGGCGTCACGCGCGTGCTGACCAAGATGGCGACTCCGCTCGGCGCGCCGCTGAACATCCCAGGCGCGCGGCTGGCGATGGCGGCCGCGGCCTACAAGGCGGCGCCCGCGCTGTGGAGCAAGTTCGGCGCTGCCGCCGAGGGGCTGCCCGGCGCAGAAGCGGTCGCTGAGCACAACAGCCGCTATGACGGTACGCCGTATCACCACGCGGTCGCCGCGAGCGCCGCATGGGACGGGCCTGTCAGCGACGGCATGAACCTGGCGGTCGCTGGCGGAGGCGGCGCATCGGACACCACTCCAGACGTGGTCAGCGGCGGCCAGGTCGTCGATGACGCCGCGACCGCGCCGGCGGGCTCGGGGCGCGCGCCGAGGCCGAGCGTGATCGGCGGGACCGCGCACGGGATCGCGAACGAACCGCGACCGACGAAGGCGCAGATGCCCGAGCTGCCGGCCGGGGCCCCGGACTTCGACGCGGCAAGAGCACGGATCACCGATCAGGGAGCCGTCAGCTCCGAACAGGTCGCGTCGGCGCTCGAGCACCTCGACGACGACGAACGCGCGCACGTGCGCGACGCCGGGGAACGCGCCCGGGCGGTGCAGCAAGCCGCGGGCGGCGATGAAGGCGACGTGCACTTCCGCGAGCAGATCGCGGCCGGGATGACGGACGGACGCACCTTTCGCCCCGACAGCCAGCGGCACGCGGCGGTCATCGGCGCCGGCTCACACCAGGCCGCACTCGACGCCCTCCATCCGCCCGCAGACGCGACAACACGGCCCGCCCACGACGAAGCGAAGTACACAGAGCGCGAGCTGCGGCGCGACTGGACCGAGCCGATCGCCGGCGATGAAGAGCGGGGCCGGCGCTGATGTTGCATCCGATCCGCCATCAGGTCAACAGTCGTGTGCTGCACAAGGGTCTGTTCACCGACGAGCAGTTGATGCCCGCGGCGATTCTCGTGCTGCTCGGCGTCGGCGTCGCGTACACGGCTGGGAGCGTCGCGCTCGGCGTGATCGCCGCCGCGGTGTTCCTGCTGCCGGTGGCGGCGATGATCGTCGACAACCGCGCGGGGCAGTTGCTGCACGGCCAGGTCAAGGCGTGGCTGGCGTACAAGCGAACGGTCGGGGTCTATGACCCCGGTGGCGGCGACAACGCGATCGGCTACGAGCTGCTGGCCGATGACGAGGCGCTGCTGGCGGCCGGCGCCCCAACCGCCGGCGAGCTGCGGTCGGTCCTCGGCGAGTGAAGGAGGAAGGGAACAGTGGCGACCATCGCTGTGCGCCGTCGACGGCGCGAACCACAACCGATCCGGGCGTTGCCCGCCGGGACCCTGTTGCCGATCAGCCGCCTCGGCGCGGACGGCACGATCGTGCTCGAGGACGGTTCGTTCTCGCATGTGATCGCGTGCTATCCGCGCAACCTGCAGACGCTGACCGCCGACGAGCGCCTGGCGACGTTCTTGAACTTCCGCAACATCGCTGCGTTTCAGGAGCGCGGGCAGTCGCTGCAGCTGATCGTCGAGGGCGACCGCGTGAAGACGGCGACGCACGTGGCGTTCGTCGACGAGCAGATCGAGAAGGTCTACGGCTTTCGTCCCAGCGCGGTCAGCGCCGCGGCCGCGCAGCAGCTCAGTCGCGTTCAGCGCGCGCGCTGGGGGCTGTACCAGATGCTGCTTGAGAGCGTGCGACGCGGCGCGACGGAGGGTGATTTCACGCCGCGCCAGCGCGTGTACATCGTCGTCCGCTACCAACCGGAGGACGACAGCGACCGGTCATGGCGCGACGG
>JALZJA010000336.1 GCA_030860005.1 Actinomycetota bacterium | reverse complement strand
GCGAAGGCCTATGGCAAGGTCAACGCGGCGTCGATCAGCACGAACGAGTCGCAGCGCGACGACCACCTGCGCTCGGCAGATTTCTTCGACGTCGAGAACTACCCCGAGATCACGTTCGAGTCGACGTCGATCACGCCGGTCGACGAGGACACGTTCGAGGTCACCGGCGATCTGACGATGCACGGCGTCACGAAGCCGATCACGCTCACGGCCGAGACAACCGGCACCGAGCATGACCCGTGGGGCAACGAGCGCGTCGGCCTCGAGGCGATCGGCAAGATCAACCGCGCCGACTGGGACATGAAGTTCAACCAGGCGCTCGGCAGCGGCAACATGATCGTCAGCGACAAGGTCGTCATCACGCTCGACGTCTCGGCGGTCAAGCAGTCGTAGGTCTCCAGCGCGCAGGGCCCCGACCACGCCGGTTGGGAGAATCCAAGTCGTGAGTGTCCTACGCGCCGATCCGGCCGACCTCGAGCGCGACGACGGTCGCCTGAGCGTCGACCGCTTCGCGGACCCCGCCGAGGCGATCGAGGTCGTCCTGATCGACGGCCTCGAGGTTTGCAGCGACGAGGCCGCCCGCGAGCCGCACCGGCACGACTACCACGAGCTGGTCTGGACCCGCACCGGCGAGGGCCACCCCAAGCTCGACGGGCGCAGGGTCCCCGTCGAGCCCAGGACGATCACGCTCATCGGGCGCGGCCAGGTTCACGTCTTCGAGCGCGCCCACGACTCGCCGGCGCGGCCGTCCGCTTCGCCGGCGAGCTGCTGCACGGCTTCTCGCCATCGCGAACGGACCCCAGCTGGCTCCTCCTCGGTGCCGGCGGCCGCGTCGTGCACGTACCACAGGACGAGATCGCGGCCCTCGACGCGACGATCGCGAGCCTGAGCGCCGAGAGCGCCCGCGCGCTCGACGAGTGCACTGCCGACCTGCAGCGCCATCTCCTGAGCGTGCTGCTGCTGTGGGCCGAGCGCTGGTACGACGCCGAGCGCGCCGGGCGCCCCGAAGCCGATGACGATGCGCTCCAGCTCTACCGCCGCTTCGCGCGCGTGCTCGAGCGCGATCACGCCGCACACCACGACGTCGCCCATACGCCGAGGCGCTCGCGGTGCCGCCGGCAGCGCTGTCCCACGCGCTCGTGCAGGCCAGCGGACGCTCGACGAAGGAGCTCGTCACCGACCGGGTGATGGTCGAGGCCGCGCGCCTGCTGCGCTACACCGAGAGGACGATGGGCGAGATCGCGTACCTGACCGGCTTCAGCGACCCGCTGTACTTCTCGCGCGCGTTCAAGCGCCACCAGGGCATCGCGCCGTCGGTCTACCGCGAGCGCGTCCGGGGCCGTACCTGAAGTCCATGAATCCGTGCCGTTGAGGCATTGCGCGCAGGGCGCGGAGGTCCGATCCTGGGGGGAAATGAGCACGACCGAAGCGCAGCCGGCCGCCCCGCGGCTCCCCGAGACGCTGCGGCTCGGCCCGGTCCACCTGACCGTCTCGGACCTCGACGGCTCGATTGACTTCTACGAGACCGCGCTCGGGCTGCGGCTTCATGAGCGCGAGAGCACCACAGCGTCGCTGGGTGCCGGCGGCGAGGATCTCCTCGTGCTGACCGGCGAGCCCGGCGCGGCGCCCGGCGGACGCGCCGCGGGGCTGTACCACTTCGCGCTGCTGTTCGAATCGCGCGAGGAGCTCGCGCGCGCGGTCTTGCGGCTCGCCTCGACGCGCACGCGGATCGAAGGCGCTTCGGACCATGGCGTGTCCGAAGCGATCTATCTGCGCGACCCCGACGACAACGGCATCGAGCTCTACGTCGACCGCCCGCGCCACGCATGGCCGGCCCCGACCCAGCCGGGCGAGCGCGTCGGCATGTACACGATCGGGCTCGACCTGAAGGACCTGCTGGCCACCGTCGCGGGAGAAGACCCGAGCGAGCGTGCCGAGCGCGGGCTCCAGACCGGCCACGTCCATCTGCACGTCGGCGACATCGAACAGGGCCTTGCGTTCTACCGCGACGTGCTCGGCTTCGAGGTCATGGTGAACCTCGGCTCCGCGGCGTTCGTCGCCGCCGGCGGCTATCACCACCATCTCGGCTTCAACGTCTGGCTCGGCCCCGACGTGAAGCCCAACCCGCCGGGAACGGCCGGGCTGCGCCATTGGACGATCCTGCTCGATACGCCCGAGCAGGTCGACGCGGTGCGCGCGCGTGCGCAGGCAGCGGGTCTTGAGATCGACGAGCGTCCGGATGGTGGCTTCCTCGTGCGAGACCCGTGGCAGATCGGCGTGGCGTTCCAGGCCGCACCGGCGGCGTAGCCGAGGCGGCCGAGCGGTCGTGGCGAACACGGGGGCGCGTAGCGCACCTCACGCGACACGACGCCTGCTCAGACGTGCC
>JALZJA010000332.1 GCA_030860005.1 Actinomycetota bacterium | reverse complement strand
CGACCTCGGCCGCGACGCGCCGCTGGCGCGCGAGGCGCGCGAGCACGCGCCGCTGGATGATCGCCTGGCGCCGCGCGCTGCGGACGGTCCCGAGGATCCGCTCGTTCTGGTACTGGATGCGCTTGATGAACTCGACGGTCTCGAGCAGCTGCGCGAAGCCGTCCGCCGTCAGCACGACGGTCACGAGGTCGGGCCTGCCGCCCGAGTAGCGCTCGCGCAGGAGCTCGGCCAGCTGGGAACGCGACTGGCGCAGCCGTTTGCGCAGGCGCAGCGTGCGTTGCTGCGCGGCGTCGCGGCGCGCTCGCGTCTGCGCGAGCACCGCCTGCGCCTGCGCGAGCTCGCCCTGCACGGCGGCCACGCGTCGCTCGAGGATCGCCACCTCGCGCGCGGTCACCCGCTCGAGCCGTCCGAGCCGCGCCGCCGCTCCCGCCAGCGACCGCTCGCGGCCGCGCTGGCTGTCGATCCTGTTCTGCAGCTGGCCTGCACGGTCCTGACCGCCGGCGGGGCTGGCCGTGAGCGCCCAGGCGGTGGCGATCGCGGCGAGCAGCGCGAGCGCAACGACGAGCGGGATGCGGCTGAACGTGTGGCGGTGCATGCGAGGCCGCGCCGGCTACGCGTGCGCACCGCGGCGGCGTCTGGCAACCTAACCCGCGGGGACGGACAGGCGAAGGGGTGCAAGCGCCCGTGCGCGACAACCGCCGCAGCAGCAGCAGCAGCAGCGCCGGTCGTAGCGCTCGACGGTCCGCGGACGAGCGTTTCTACACGACCGGCGTGACCGGCTCCTCGCCACTGAGCACGGCGATGACGTTGTCGGCGCACAGCCTCGCCATCGCGTCGCGGGTCTTGCGCGTGGCCGAGCCGATGTGCGGCACGCAGACCGTGTTCGGCAGCGCCACGAGCTCCTCAGGCACGGCCGGCTCGTTCTCGTACACGTCCAGGCCGGCTCCGGCGATGGGACCGTTCCTCAGCGCCTCGACGAGCGCCGCGGTGTCGATGACGCCGCCGCGGCAGGTGTTCACGAGGATCGCCCCCGGTTTCATCGTCGCCAGCGCGTCGGCGTCGATCATGTGCGTCGTCTCGGGCGTGAGGTTGACGTGCAGGCTGACGTAATCCGACACGGCGAGCAGCTCGTCGAGCTCCATGCGCTCGGCGCCGTACGTGGCCGCCGCGTCCTCCCTCGGGCGCGTGTTGGTAAAGACGAGCCGCGGCGCGAACCCGGCGAGCAGCTCGGCGACGCGCTGGCCGATCCGCCCGAAGCCGACGAGACCGACCGTGGCGCCCGCGAGCTCGCGGCCGAGGTACTGCTCGGGCTCCCACCCGGGCCACCCGCCGCGGCGCAAGGTGCCATCGGTCTCGACGATCCGGCGACCGGTGGCGAGCATGAGCGCGACGGCGAGCTCGGCGGTCGCGTTCGTCAGCACGTCGGGCGTGTTCGTCGCTCGCAGGCCGCGCTCACGCACCGCGTCCGTGTCGATGTTGTCGAAGCCGACCGCGAAGTTCGAGACGACCTGGAGCCCCGCGCCGGCGCGCTCGAGCAGCTCGCCGTCGACCCGCACGGTGGGGTCAGCGACGAGCGCGTTGGCGCCGGGCGCATGCGCGAGCAGCCAGGCGCGGTCGAACGGCAGGCCGCCGACCTCGACGTCGAAGCGCTGCGTCAGCTTGTCCAGGCCCGCCGCCGGAAGCGTGCGGGCGACGACGACCTTCATGGACGTCACCCTAATTGCGCCGCCGCGCTGGCGCGCGACGCCGATCGTCTGTGCATCGCAGTGTGGGAAGATCGCGGGCGGCTGAGCACCCGCCGCGAGGAGAAAGACACCGATGGCCTACAAAGTCCCCGAGCTGCCCTACGCGTACGACGCCCTGGAGCCGCACATCTCCGAGCAGACGATGCGTATCCACCACGACAAGCACCACCAGGCGTACGTCGACAAGGCCAACGCGGCGCTTGCGGGCACGGAGTGGGAGGACGTGCGACCGAAGGAGATGCTCACGCGCCTGGATGAGCTGCCCAACGAGCTGCGCGACACCGTCCGCGACAACGCCGGCG